>DASYBA010000385.1:0-8117 GCA_036501005.1 Candidatus Xenobia bacterium
CGGTCAGCTTCGGCAAAGAGGGTCACGGTGTCCAGGCGGCCGGCTTCCGACTTTCGACTGCTATGCCCCTGGGTAATCCAAGTGTCGCGAGGGAAGACCTCGTACAATTCCCGATCGGGAATCGAGGGGCCGACCTGGCCCTGCAGGTTGCGGCAGCGTTCGAGGATGCGCTGGGCAATGCTGCGTGGCTCGGGCTTGTCGCGCCGGATGCGAACCGAGTCGACCGGCAGGGTGGACTGGCTGGGAGGTTCCGACAGCTCGACCCAGTCACCGTCCGCGCCCCGAGTGACGAGAATGCCCTCGCCCCCCTGTTCTCGATAAACGGAGCGTCCGTTGACCTCTGCCCGAGCGAATCGCCGGACCCACTCGTCCGGTCGAAACCCAATCGCCATGTGCTCCATCCGTGTTCATCGTATCAGCCGATGGTTGACGGATGATTGCTGAATCGTAACAAAAACTGGCATCGATGCGACCGTAACGCTATAATGACCCCATGTTCTTCCGCACCCGCTCGGCATCCGGGGTCATTCCCACTCGACAGAAGCTGCTCTCTGAGTTGGACGGCCTGCCCCACCCCCGGCGTATCGAACGCATGGCTCGCCTGGCAGCCCAGGCCCCTGCCGACTCGGCCCTCTCGTCGCTCTTGGATCAATTGCAGGGGGGCGACCTGTACGAACAAGGCCTGGCACTGACCGGGGCCATCCATGCCCGCCATGGCCAGCGACTGCTTCATTTCGTCACCAGCCCGTCCGTGCGTCTCTCGATGGTGGCGGCCACCTGGCTCTGTCAGGTGGTGTCGGACGACGAGGCCATCGCCGGGGTCCTGCCCGGCTTGTCGGCCGACGTTCGGCGCCGCGTCCTGAAAACCATCCCCCAGACCCGGCGTCAGGCCCTGGCGGAACGGCTTCTGCCCAGCCTCCTCGGACAGGATGCTGCCGCGGTGCTGCCCGCCTGTTCGACCGCCACCGTGGGCCAGGCGCTCCCGCATCTGGTGCACCTGTCCCTGCCCTGGCGACCCCTCTGCACGCACCATGGGGCCCTGATCCTGGACGAGCTGCGACAGGAGCTGGATAGTGCCCCGGCGGCCGCATGGCCGACCGTGTGGGCCCACGCGGGGGCTCGTCCCCGCTGGTTGGTCCAGGCGCTGCCTCAAGATGTCCTCAATCTGGCCCGCCGTTACCCCTCCCCTCCCCTCTCCGCACTGCCGTTGTCGTGGCTGGCCCGCCGGGTGCCTGACGGGCTGGTCGAGTTCCTCGAGGGCCCGGAGGTTCGGGGCGCGTTGTCGGCCGCACTGCTGCGCCGCATCGGTCCCCTGCTGCCGTCATCCCATCAGGTCCGTCTGGCCCGGCTGCTCCCGCTCGATGCGCTCTTGCCGGTCGTCCTCAGGCTGGCCCCCGGCCTCCGCCCGCAGTGGGTGGAAGCCGTGCTGGCCGGGCAGTCGCTGGAACGCGATTGGACGCTGCCCTGGCTTCGCACCATGCCGTTTGAGTGGCGCACGGCCCAGGCTCGACGCCTGTTGCAGACCCGCCGCGCCCAGGACGACAAGACGCTCACCCTCGACCTGACCACCTGCCTGCCGTGGGAAGAGGCCCAGCCCATCCTGGAGGCGGCCATCGCCGTGCCGACAGCCGCCGAACGAGCCTCGGGCTGGCAGCGCCTGATTGCCGCCGCGGCCGTCAATCGGCAAGGCCTGACCGACGTTCTGCGGCGTCTGGAACGGGTGAAGAACGAGCAGGATCCGGTTCGGCTGGCGGTCTTCCAAGGCCTGGCCCAGGTGCCCGGTCAGCAGTTCACCGACGAACAGGTGGACCCGCTTCAGCTCCTGGTGCGCTCCGTGCTCGAGGCCCGCGACACGTCCTATCAGACCCGCGCGGCAGTCACGGCCCTCGTCAAAGGCCTGCTACAGACCCACGCCATTCACCCGGAGCGTGCACTCTTTGGCTTCGCCCTCGCGACCCTGGAAGGTCTTGCCGGCCAGGCCGGTACCCTTCCCCTTCCCGATCTCCAACGCTTGCCGCGCCGCACCGAGCACGCCATCGTCGGTGCCCTCACGCCCCGCATTCGGGAGGCCGCCCGGGTGGACGACTACCGTCTGGTGGTGTCTCTGGCGAGCGTCCTCGGCAAGCGGGCGTGGGCGGTAGACTTTCTGCAGGGCCTGTTGGAGCCAGCCACCCAGGCCAAACCGGACTGGATCGCCACGCAGGCCATCCAGCTCTGGACGGCTCCGCCCAAGACTCGCGAGGGGCGCATCGGCAAGCTACTCGACCGCGACCTGTCGACGGTCCAGTACACCTGGCCGTTTCTCCACACCCGGCGCACCGACTGGATCGACCGCGTCAACGGCAAGACCATTCGGGGCCAGTTCTGGACTGGAGCCACGCTGTTCGTCATGCCGCCGCAGGGTGGCTTCTGGCGGTGGTTGCCCCGCCAGCAGGACCAACAGGTCCGATTGCTGCGTTCAGTGATCGAAGACAAGCAACGCACCACCTGGGATCGGGTGCGGGCGTTGCGCACTGCGGTGCGGGTGCCAGCCTGCACGCTGGCCTTGCCCCGGGCATGGCTTCAGGAGACTGACGTCAACCTGGTGGAAGCCGCCCTGGGCAGCCTCCCCTGGCTGGACGACCCAGCTCCGGGCCTCCCCATCCTGCTGAGCCACCTGGATTCCGACCGGGCCCGCGTCGCCATGTACGCGGTGCCCCGCATGGCTCGCCTGATCCCGACCCCGACCGTGGAAGCTGCGCTGCGAGAGGTGCTCGCCCGGCCCAGGCTCAAAGTCACGGTCCACAAGGAAGTGCTCCGCCTGCTGGGCACCCTCCCGGCGGCGGCTTCGGTCCTGCCGGCTCAATGGGCCGGGGACCTCCATCGCGACGTGCGGGCCGCCATCCTCCATGCCGCCCGGGCGAGAACCGACGAGGCGGCTTTCTGGCCTCTTCTCGAAGATGCATCGCAAACGAAGGACGAAGCCGTGGCATGGGCGCTTCTCCAGGTCTCGGCCCTGGCGCTGCCGGCCACGGCCCGCGCCCGCTATGGAACCCTCATATTGAATCTGGTCAAGCATCCGGATGCGGCGGTGCGCCGGGCAGCCTGGAAGTCCCTTCAGACCTGGATCGGAACGCCGGCCCCGACGATTCTATCGGCGGCGGCTACGGCCGTCGGTGATCTATCGAATACGACCGACTGGCGAGATGCCCTGGAGACCCTGGTCGCGCTGGAATCGGGCGGGCTTGCGTTCGTCACCCGTGTCCAGGAGCGGCTGCAGGAGGTCCCCGCACAGGCCAATGCAGAAGCCGAACGCGACCGCCCAGCCACGCAGCGTCTGCTGGCGCTGGTGGAAGCTTTGGTGCGGTGGCCGCAGCGCCGACGGCAGGCCCAGCGAACCGATTTCCATACGCTGGCGGCGAGCCTGGAGCTGGAACCCGTCCTACGCGGCTCGGCCTGGCGCCTGCGATTGTCGACCATGTCGGATTTGGCCGACGTGGATGCCCTCGTTGGCGATCTGGAGCCCGGCGACGACGGCGTTCTGCCAGACGTGGTGCGGGTCGCCGCGGACCGAACCGCCTTTCCGCAAACCCCCTCGGTGTTGGCGCTCGCGGGTCGGCTGGCCGGGCATGGGAACCCGCTGGCCCGCCGCCTGGCGGTGCGGCTGCTGGTCGTCTTTGCCACTCGAGACGCGTGGACAGAACCCGCTCGGGCGCTCCTGCAAGATCTCCGCCGGGACCCGGCGCCCACCGTGGCGGTCGAAGCGGGACTTGTCTTCACGGCGCCGGAGTAAATTTTTACAAGACGGCAACCATCCGTTCACATCTCTGTCCTAGACTCGGATCAGACGCAGCTTCCCCTTTTCCCCTTGTGCCGACAACGTCGTTGGAGGTTCGTGTCGTGAAGTCCATCAAGCCTGTCTGGTTGGGCGCGTTCGCCGCGCCTGGGCTGGCCCTGTTGAGTCTGAGCAGCGGCAACGACCTGGGCTGGCCGGTGGCCGCCCTGTGGCTCGGTCTTCTGGCCTACAACGTGGGCCAGCATTGGATGGGCCGCTCGCAGCCGGTCCGCGTCCAGGAGACCGTGCCGAGTGCCGGCCCGCCCCCCGGGACGTCCCCGGACCCCTCACCGCCGAAACCGGTCACCTATAGCGTTCTCGAGCAGTCGTGGGACTCACTTCGCCAGGCCCCACTCGCCGTCGAGCTCGCGCCCCCCTTGTTCAAGACCTTTGCCGTGGGGCCGGCCGTATCCCTCGCCGTGGTCTCGGGCGTGCAAAAAAAGTTCGGGTTCAAGCTGCACCCGGTCCGTTTCGAGCTGAACGCCAAGCTGGAAGAGAATCAGTTCCGCATCCTCATCTGGGACGGCCTGGCCGGGCAGGGGCGCTTCTACCGAGACCAGATCTGCACGCTGGATCCCAGCCGGCTGGGTGAAGCGGATGGGCAGGCGTGGCGTCCGGCTTGCGAGCGAACCCAGGCGGTACGAGAAGGCCTCCTGGTGCTCGACCTGCCCCAGTTGCTGACCCAGCAACTGGCAGAGATCGCCAGTGCTTTCCCCCACGAGCTGTGGAAGCTGTGGAATACCATCCACGAGGTGGAGACGTTGAGCCGGACGTATCCGGCCGTGGCTGGGCTCGCCGTCCGGATGAAGGTGACCGGGATCCATCAGGCCCTGGTCGAGCGCCTGAGGCTGGGTCACTCCCTGGCGGATCTGCCCGCCTTGCTGGCCAAGATGGCCGAGCTCCCGGTGGAGACCATCACGCCTGAAGAGGTCGCCCGACGTCTTCGGTGCTGGAAGCCCGCCACGGCCGCCACCACGGGGGTCGCCGCCCCCGGGCCTGTGACCGGACTGGACGACGATTTGAGGGCGGCCTGGCTCTTTAGCTGGCTCTGGCACCCTTACTATCGTGAGAAAATCTGTCGCAAGCTCAGCCTGGCTCAGGAGGAGAGGCTCTGCCGCGCGCTCTTGCGGTTGACTCGCCTGTCCGATCCAACCACGGCAGCCCTCCGCCAGTGGGTGCAGAACGAGGTGGATGGGGCGCAGGATCCTGAGGACGAGTATGCCCGGCGGATCGCCGGCCTGCTCGGCGACCAGGCCTCGGAGCGCCCTCCGGAGCAGCGGGTTGCCCTCCTCTTGCTGTGCCTGCCGGAAGAACTGGCCACGCCTGTCCTGCAGCACTTGATGGACACGCTCACGGCCGGCCCCCGGCGCGACCTGCTGGTCTGTCTGGGCTCCGCCCTGCGGCCCGGCCATCGGCCCAACCCCACCGTCCTGGAGCATGAAGCGACGGAGTTCCTGGCCCGCCTGGCTGAGGCGACCCCTCGAGATGCGCCCCTCCCCACGGTGGCACCGGTGGAGCTCCTGGTGCGAGACCATGTGGGCCTGGTGGCGGCGTGGGTCCAGGCGGAGTGGCTCTCCAGCCGCTCCGGGCTGGAAGAGCTCAGGCGCCAGGCCACCTTTCAACCCCAACGCCTGGCCACCGGACTGGCCCGGGAGTTGGCGCTGGTGCGCCCCGCACGGGGCTTGAGCGGGCCGGAGAAGGCCGCTCTCCTGCTGGAGGAACTGCCCCCTGACCTGCGAGAAGAGCTGCAGAGCCACCTCGTCTTGACGGATCTCCAACGAACGGCCGCTTCTACGGCCGCTCGGCAGAGGATCCGCCAGGAACTTCTCGTGGGATGGAGCGCGCTGCATCCAACGCTCAACTACAGCCCCCAGTGACGTCGTCCGGCGCAACCCGTTCTATGTCCTCCACCTGCCGGTGACGGCCGGGCGAGGCCAGGTAGAGCGGACTGCTGCAGCCCTCGGGCACATGCTGGAGATGCAAGCCGGCGGGGCGGGCGAGTATGCCACCCCCCTGGGGCCCGAGCACCGCGACATGGCCCTGGTGGAAGCTGCCTCGCGGGCCTGGATGGACCCGCGACAAAGGTCCAGAGCCACCGTCTGGGCCGCGTCCGAGGCCATCGACCCTTTGTCCGAGGCGGTGTGGGCGCTCATCGACCTGGACGGGCGCCCGCGCGCCGAGACGGCCCAGGTTGAAGCCGTGGGGCAGGCCTGGCAGGCCGCCTTGCAAGACCATGGCGTGGCCGCTCGGTTGCAGGAGCAAAACGAAGCCCTGGGCGAGATCGGCTACATGATGCAGGAAGACCTGGGCGAGGAGGCGGCAGCCTGGCTGAAATCCATTGTCATGCGGGGCCAGGTGCCCGTCGGCCAGTGGCGCGGCCAGGAGGGCTTCCTCGGGAACATAGCCGCGGAGGTCGGCGCCGACCTGGTGGCCGCGTTCACGGCTCTGTGCGAGGGCGTGACCCGCCCACCGGCCGCGGCGCAGGTGGCGGCCGTACAGTCGGCATTCGAAGGGCTGGGAAGGCGGGGTGGAGAGGCCTTGCAAAGAGAGGGGTGGGAGCCCCTCTACGTCACGCTGCAGGGGGCGGGCCGGCGAGTGGACGGCTGGCTGGCGGGCCATGGGGCGCGGTGCGCACCGCCGCACCTGGCGCGGCGCTACGCCGACATGCGGAGGAGTGACCAACAGGTCAGGCGACTCGCGATCGGCGTAGCCCTGTTGGCCCTAGGGGTGCTGCTCCTGGCCTGGGTGCTGGGGTAGCGGTTTGCCATCGACCGAGATGATCGGACCGCCGTGAATCAGGCCGGAGTCCAAGGGTTCAAGCCGATCCGAGTGCCCTGCCACGGTGGTCACCCGGATGGCCCGGTCCCGTGGACGATGGAGCAGCAGACTGCCGCCGGCCACCGGCTCGGCGGCCAAGGGAAGGGGGGGAAGATCGCCCGACTTCAGCAGACTTTCCAGCCTGTCCCCCCACACGCTGTCATTGAAATGATGATCTAGATGGGCCAGACTGGCCTGCAGCCATCTAGCATCATGGTAGCTCCAGGCGAGGCAGGCGGACAGGTTCTCGATCTCATACCGCTCCCAGCCCTGGCTGCGCTGCTCTTCTGCCTGCAGCGCGGGTCTGAAGCGGTCGGGAGCATAAGCGCCTTTGCCCTTGATGCTCGGCCCGTCGTCGGAAACGTCCACCAGGTCGTTGGCCAGGTAGGCCGCCAGGACCTCACCTCTCCCCTGCCAGGACGGCGGCGGCTGTCGGGCGGCTTCCTCTCCCAACGCCAGCAGCTTCTGAGGGGACCCCAGCCAGCGGGAGAGAAGCGCCTGGCCCATGTAATTCCACAACAAATGGCTATGGGCGGGCTCGACCTGGACCCCGGCGTGAAAATTCTCCTCCATTTTGGCCAGGGGCCAATCCAACCCCAGGCCGGCCTCCAGCCTGCTGATGTAGAACCCCTGATCGTGGCAGCCTAGATCCTCGGCCGTCTCCAGGGCCTGCTCCGCCTTCCCGCAGCGGTCCTTGAATAGACGCCAGCCCTGTTCGCTCACGGCGTTCGCAAAGTACGGCCCACGAGCCAGCCAACCATACTGGATCCACGTCACCGCCTCCGCGACCAGGGGGGTGGGATCCTGGGGTTCCGCTTTCGCCCAGTGGTTCAGTTGCTTGAGATCCTCGCTGAATTGGGCTTCGGCAAACTGGCCGGTCGAGGCCCCCCAACCGAAAGCAGCGTAGACGGAGTCGAGGTCTCGAAACGGGGCGGTCGGGTCTGGAGGCGTCGTCCGCAGCGCCTGGGCGAGCGCTGTCAGGACGGCAAATCGTCGCTTGCTGAATAGCTCATAGACCGTGGCCGTGGCCTCCGCCCCGTCCTCGCCGGCAAAGTGCCTCTCCCAACCGACCGGTTCGATGGCCGGAGCCAAGGTGGGGATGGTCACCTCCGGCGCGGGTTTCACTTGAGCCAGTTTTTCACTCCACGCGTGGTGCAGGTTCCACGTTCCCCATACGGTGAGTCCAAAGTCGTCCCCCAGTGCGTCCACGACCGCCCGAGCTGTCGCCTCGTCTCGGGCGGCCAAGGCGTAGGTAGCGAAGTGGTCAGCCCACAACCTCGCCCCGTGGCTCTCCTGCAGCACGGCCTGCAATCCCCGCCGCATGCGGGGCCAGGTTGACGGGTCACAGCCCGGAAAGTCTTCGAGGCGGGGATAGCATCCGCCGATCACGGCCACTGTGAAGAACTCGTCACGTCGCGGTGCCGGGGCCTGCTGGGCCAGCCAGTCGGCCGTGCGTAACAGCTCGGCCGGGCCATTTCTCCACAGC
>DASYBA010000386.1:0-1905 GCA_036501005.1 Candidatus Xenobia bacterium
ACGCTTCAGCGTTTTATCTCACGCGATCCGGCCGAGCGATTCACCTCATCCCAGTCTCCACCCTGGCCGCGCCCCAGGGGGTGACAAAGGCCTGGGACCACCCCACGAGCAGGCTCGCAGTCGCTGCTCTGTCTCAATCGCCTTCGAAGCACCCGCCTCGACCTGGGGCTTTGTCGCGCCGGCCCCCTCCCCAAAACCCCCCGACAGGCTATATTCTGGGAGGGGCGAAGCCCTGAGATGCAGGCCGGGCCTGGCTGGAAGGAGGTGAGTTGAATGCCCGTCAAGGACGCCCCCAAAGATGGCGTAGGGAACATCGTCGGCCAAGAAATGAGTATTCCGACCGAAAACGATCACTGATTCCGATTTATAAAGATCACCGATTCCGACGGATTGCGATCGCCGATTCCGATTTATAAAGATCGCGGATTCCGACGATAAAGATCACCCATGGTACCCCCCTGCATGGGATGGTTCCGGCCTTCCGGCCGTAGACTGAATATCCTTCAAGTTTATCCGTTCAATTTTCGAGATGCAGCACTAGACTCCGAGCCCGCCGGGCGGGCCGCCAAGCGTCTTGAAGCCATGCCGGTTGACCCGTCTGGCGGAACAGGATTTGCAGGACATCTGGGACTTCATCGTTCCAGACCGTGCAGGCCGCAGAACGGCTCGAGTGATGGGCCAAATTCGCCGGAACCTCACCCGCCGGGCTTACCCACTCCGCCCATGTGGCGGCCCGGCAGTGGTCAAGGCAGCCTGAACTGAGGCCTTACGGCGGACTCACCACCGACGGCGGCACGGGGGGCGGCACCGGCGCCGGCGGGTTGGCCGGTGGGTGGGTCTCAACCACGTGGTCCGCGTCCCTGGGGCGCATGCCTTTCGGCAGCGGCATGTCCTGCTCCCGGTTCGGCATGATGAGCGAGTCGACCACCTCGCTGGGATAATCCTGTCCCGTCGCCCGCATCCATCGCACCTGCGCCTGCAGGTAGTCGTAGCGGGCGCTGACCGCCGCCGAGCGGACCTGGTCGAGGTTGTTCTCCGCGTCCAGCCGTTCGAGGTTGGTCGATATGCCCCCTCGATACCGCACCTCGGCGATGTGCGCCAGTTGCTCGGTATCCCGCACATTCTGCTCCGCCAGCGCCAGCCGCTGCCAGGCGCTTTGCAGGTCGTCCCAGCCGGTCTCGACGTCTTGCAGTATCGAACGGCGGGTGGCTTCGTACTGCTGTCTCAACTGCTCGGCCTGCTCCATGGCTCCGTTGGCCTGCGCCCTGGCCTGCCCGCCATCGAGAATGGGCACCTGTAACGCCAGCGTGCCCGTAAACTGGTTGGGCGTGGTGAAGCCGGTGATGTTCTCGTCGATATAGTTGGCTTGCAGGCTGACCTGCGGGTTGAGCGTGCTTTTGTAGTAGTGGGCATTGGCCTGGGCGGCCTGCCACGAATAGTTGAGCGTCTGCAGCTCCGGTCGGCGCTGCTGGGCCACCTGTCGGGCCGCCGTCTTGTCGGTCGGCGGGGGCGGTGGGGGCACCGCCTCGGCCAGCACGACCGGGGTGGCGGGATCCACGCCCATCAATGTCAGCAGGCCGGCCACCGCCTTGTCGTACTCGTTCTGGGCCGAGATCAATTGCTGGCGCGCCAGGTTCACGTCGCTCTGGTTGCGGATGAGGTCGAAGCGCGCCACCGTGCCCGCCGCCAGCATCTTCCGGGTGTCTGACAGATGGGCTTCTTTCAACCCCACGTTGGCCTGCGCGATCGTTACGTTCTCTTCGGCCTGCACCGCCTGGTCGTACGCCGTGCCGACCTGCATGAGCAGCATGTCCGCGACCCTTCGGTAGTCGTTACGCAAGCTCATGACGTTGAGCTGAGCCGCCAGCGCTGACCAGTGCAGCCGGCCGAAGGTGGCAATGGCCT
>DASYBA010000387.1:0-1627 GCA_036501005.1 Candidatus Xenobia bacterium
TCTGGCCCGCGAACTGGCTCGCCGCCAGGGCCGCGACCCGCAAAGCATGTTCATCCCGGTGGATGTGGGCGTCATGGGCCTGATCGGCTTGATCCTGGGGGTGACCATGCACGCCCCGTTCATCGGCATCAGCCTGTCGCCGCGGGGTTGGCCCGGCATGCTGGCCTTCATCGCGGCCAGCTTTGTGGGCTCGCATTTCTGACATGCGACCGATCGTCCGACTGCTCTGCATTGCTCTCTTGTCGGTCACTTTGGCCGGCTGCACCGGCCACGCCGATAGCGGGCCGGAACCCCCATCGACTCCGCACCAGGTGAAACCGATGAATGATAAAGTCAACAAGACAGATGCTGAATGGAAGGCGCTGCTGACCCCTGAAGAGTACGAAGTCATGCGGCAGAAAGGCACCGAAAGGGCCTTCACCGGCAAGTACTGGGACGTGCACGACAAGGGTGTGTACGTGTGTGCTGCCTGCGGCAATCCCCTGTTCTCGTCCGATACGAAATTCAACAGCGGCACGGGCTGGCCGAGCTTCTACCAGCCGCTATTTCCGAACAGTGTGGTGTTTGTGCAAGACAACTCGCTCGGCATGGCGCGCACCGAGGTCGAATGCGCCCGTTGCGGCGCCCACCTGGGCCACATCTTTGACGACGGGCCCAAGCCGACGGGCAAACGATACTGCATGAATTCTGTGTCGCTGAAGCTCGACCGGGGCGCCGTGATCGGCAACCCCAAGCCCTGATCAGTCCTGATCTTCCTTCTCGGTGGACTTGCGAATTTCCACGGTCTGGCGCATGGCCTCGGCATCCTTGTCGACCTGCTTGTCGACGGCCGCGTGGTCATTCTCGAGTTTGACCTTTTTAATGGGTTCCATGATGATCACCTCCGTAAAGTATATACCCGCTACGGGTGCCGGTCCTTACCGAGAGGCTGCGGCCAGTCGCTCCGCCACGCGCAGGGCAGCTTCATAGGAGGGGTTGCGGGTCAGGATGCCCAGCTCGGACTCCAGCACCGAGGCCAACTCCAGGTGGGGTCGGGGCACGGCCAGCCGTGAATGCCCATCCACCAGGCTTTCGAGCGACTGGTCAATGGGCTGGAGCCGAATCACCGCACGCTCCGTCGCCAGTTCGATAGACACCAGGCCACGGGCCGACAGCTCCCGCCGCAGCAAGGCAAAGGACACGGGCTGTTCTCGACGGTCGACGAAGTCGAACCCGTCCGGCCTGACGTCGGCCACGGTCCAGCCGAGGCTGGAGGCGAGCCAGCCGAGGTAGAGCAGGACCTCGACCGGGACGGCCGAGTCCTGCCCGGCCCATTCGACGGTGCCTCGCCGGATCGCCCGCCACTGGGCTCGCAACTCGGGCAGGTCGAAAGTCTGCGCCAGCAGGTGGCGCCAGCGGGCGAACCGATGCCAGTTGAGGTCGCCCAGGGCCGCGCCCTGCTCTTCCTGGAGGGTCAGGTGGGAGAGGGCGACCAGGTCTATGCTGGGCTCCTTCATCTGGCCCGTATCGATCATCAGCCGGTCGCACTGCTCGGCGAGATGACCGAAGATCTTCTGGGCCACGGGGTTATCCGGGAGCGCCCCTGACCACCACAGGAAGCGGGGCATGTCGGGCATGAGGATGGAGA
>DASYBA010000388.1:0-6039 GCA_036501005.1 Candidatus Xenobia bacterium
AGGCGGCGCCTGCGTCTGCTGGTACAGGTAAGCGTTCAAGTCGCTCTTCTGGGCGAGGGTCTCGAAGTCGCCGTTGGGCGGATGGAAGACGAGCGGGGTGCCATCGTTGAGAGCGTTGAACGCGGCTGCGGCCGAGAGGCGCATGCGAGCATCCGGGGTCGGGTTCTGCGGGTCGAGCTGCGACTGGTAGTACAGCCCAGCGGTCGGGTCGGGATTGTTCTGGTCTTGCTGCGGCGCCGCCATGACCTGCAGCAGGCTGAGGTAGGTGGCGTCCTGGGCGGAGTAGCCGGAGTCGAGGTTGGGCGGCGGGACCTGGCCGCAGTCGCCCCCGGTGATAGGCGAGACCACGTAGACCGGCTGATCGGCCCAATCCCAACTGGCGGCGAGACCCATGTCGTAGCCCAGCCAGAATGAGCTGCCGGAGTAGAAGCCCCAGCCATATCCACGATGGCCCCAGTCATCGCCCCATCGATCGTGGCACCAATCGTGGCTGTCGTGCCACTCGCCGTGCCAGTCGTGGTCCCGGTCAACCCGGCCGGCGTGCACGTCGCCGTGACCGGGGATGTGCACGGGTCGGGCCGGATCGGGCCGATGCGCGGGCTGGTGAGGTCCCGGGTTCGGGTGCGGTCCGGGGTGCGGGCCAGGGCCGGGATGCGGGCCGGGATGGGGACCCGGGCCGGGATGCGGGCCGGGATGGGGACCCGGGCCAGGATGCGGTCCGGGATGGGGGCCGGGATGAGGGCCCGGGTTCGGATGCGGTCCAGGGTGTGGACCGGGGTTCGGATGCGGACCGGGGTGTGGCCCGGGGTTCGGATGCGGCCCAGGGTGTGGGCCCGGATTCGGATGTGGCCCGGGATGTGGGCCGGGGTTAGGGCGAGGCCCCGGGTGCGGGGCGGGAGGCCGGGGAGAAGGGTGGGGCGCCGGATGCGGAGCGGGCCGTGGCGCTGGACGGGGGGAGGGGCGCGGCGCGGGCCGAGGCGCCGGCCGGGGAGCCGGGCGAGGCGAAGGACGTGGACCGCCCCCGCCCGCGTGGCCCCCGCCGCCGGCGTGACCTCCGCCACCCCCAGCGTGACCACCGCCCCCCCCGCCCCGAGCGGCGGTCAGCGCTGGCGCGGCGGCCAGGGACAAGGCTACGGCGTGTTCGACGCCTTCGCTGGGCACCGGGGCCGGGGCCGGTTTCTCGGCTGCGTTGGGGGTCGAGGGGGCTGCGGCTTCAACAGACCCCGCAAAGCTTTCAGTTGGAAGCGATTCGCCGGCCTCGGGGCGGCTGCCCAAAGGGCGGGCCGCGGGCCGGGTGCCGGCTGTGCGGTTGACTTCGCTGGCGTTCATCAATGCAGTTCCTTCTCTCACCTTTAGTGTATCTTTATACTCGCCAGTGTAGCGCGGTCGACCCTGTCGTTGCAATCTAGAATGAGGGGCCACATGTTAACACATGGACAAGGGGGCCGGGACCCTGGCCGCCAATACCACTCTGTGCTCACGCTCGCCCCGCATCCGCTCCTCGACGCCGCCGTGTTCACGACCCGCTTCTCCAGCCCGCTCCGCGACCAGCCCTCTCCGGCCTGGCTCCGGGAGTTGCTGAAAGCCGACGCGCCCGCGCCGTTCCACGCGGACGACGCCACCCGCACCGCCATTCGGGCGCTGCTCCGCCATGGCGGGTTCAAGCCCAGCGGGCGCAGCAAGCCCGCCTCCGAATACCTGCAGCGTGCGGTCTCTGAAGGCGCACTGGACTCCATCAACGCGGCCGTCGACGCCTGCAACGTCGTGTCTCTTCACTCCGGGATTCCCATCAGCGTGGTGGACCTCGACCTGGCTAGAGAGCCGTATTCGATACGCATTTGCGATCCTGGAGAGACCTACGTCTTCAACTCCAGCGGACAGTCGATAGATCTGGCGGGCCTGGTGTGTCTGTGCGACGCCGAGGGGCCGTGCGGCAATGCCGTCAAGGATTCGCAACGCACCAAGACCACGCCCGACACCACCCGCACCCTCTCCATCCTGTGGAGCCACCAGGATCTGTCGGGCTATGCCGGGCGCGTTGCCACCTGGCACCGCGAGTTGCTGGAACGGCTCGACGCCCGGACCTCCCCGGTCTGATAACATCCGCGTAACAACGTGTTAACGAGGGGGCATTGTGCTCTCGATTCGACACGCCTACAATGAGACCATATAGATATTTCGGAGGCGTGCCATGCTATTTGGTCTGATTCCTTCCCGTCGTCAACCCCCCGCGGTCAAGCATCCCATGGACGGCGAGACGGTCGTGCGCACCACCAAGGGCTTGATCGATGCCGGCTATCACTATGTCGAAGTGGGTCAACCGGAGCCCGCCTTGTCCGCCCTGCTGCAGGGCAACGACGTGATCGTCAGTGACTCGGCCATGGACGGGAACATGTTCAAAATGGATCCGGGGGCGGTGCTGGAGCTGGAGGCGGCCGCCAACCATGCCACCGATCTGGCTCCTGAGAAGCAGGCGCTGGGCAAGCTGTTGGCAGACATCTCCAAGCGCGGCGTGTGCCTGGCCAGCTTTGGAGCGGCCGGAGCCTGCCCGCTGTCGCAGCCGATGGCGCAGGTCCTGCTCAACCATGGGGGGGCCATCTGCCTGTTGAAAGACGCCACATGGAAGGCCAACAAAGGCAACTACTATTCGACGGTGACGTTCCTGACCACCGATGCCACCCACGCCGTCAAGAAATCGGAACAGAAGGGCAGCGAGCTGAGGCCAGAGTCCTCCTCTTTCTATACGGAGATGGGCCACCAAAGTCTCTACACCCAGTCGAACTGTCCGGGGGTTCACCTGAACGCTGCGCAGTTGCAGGCCATGTCCCCCGCCTTGCTGCAATACCTGGACCTGCAAGCCCAGGTGCAAGGCATATCGATAGGCTAGTGCTGTTGGGTTGAGTCGTACCCCTGCTTGACCGACTGGCCGAAGTCCTGGCCCAGGTTCTTGAAGAACCCACCGATGTGGCCCAGGTGCTTGCCCAGTTCCTGGCTCCGCGCCTGGCTCTTCGTCTCGGGAGCGGGATGGTTGGTGGCGGTCTGCCCCTGGGTCTCCTGGTATCCGCTGGTGGTGCCCTGGGCGAGGCTCTTGCCCGCATTCGCAAAGAAGCCGCCGATGCGGCCTGCGACCTGGCCTGCTTTGTCAGCGCCCACCTGGGCCTGCTGTTGAACGGTCACCTGCTGGGTCTGAGGCCCTGGCTCCTGGGCCATCATGGTGGCGCAGCCGGGTAGCAGGGGCACCATGGCCAGGGCGACCGCCGCGGTCAGCACTCGGCCGTGTTGCTGCAGCCGCTCCTTGAGCGTTCCAAGGGGCCTGGAGAACACGGGACGGTGTGAGATGGCCGGGTCAGGCTGGCTTCGAGTGAACACTTCACCGGTCGTGCTGGGTGCCTCGGGCCGTGCACCGGGGGTCCGACTGGCGGACGCGCTGAAACAGGCTGGAGTCAAAGCATTCATGGGTTCTCTCGCACCTCGATCGTCTGATTGAACCCATGGTAGACGAACCCCGGAGCAAGTGCAACCGAAACACAAAATGTTAACAAGCTGGCTCTGGACAAGCACCCGTCGTCAGGGCCGGGGCGTGCCGCCTTTTTCCAGGCGAGCCCGGGCTTCGTCCCGAGTGTTCGTCACGCAGAAGATCTGATCCAGGCGAGTGCGGGCGAGGAGCTGGCGGTGCCGACGCTGCGGCAGGGCGACCACGAGCCGGCCCTCCCTCTGCCGAACGCTTTCGGACAAGGACAGCAAGAAACCCAGGCCACTGGTGTCGATATATCCCACCTCGGTCAGATCGATGATGTAGTCGACCGGCTTGTCTTCCACCCGTCGTTGGAACTGAGCCGACAGCTCAGGGGCTGAATAATAGTCGAGGTCGCCCTCCACCACGAGAAGGCGCAATCCAGGTCGAAGCGTGCGGGTCGTCAATTTCGCGCTGGACCCGCCCGGCAAAGGGTGTTCTAGTAGTTCCATGTTTCCAACGGTCCTGTGAGTTCCATGTCTCCAAGGTTGTTCTACCGTCGCCTGCGGAGAGGTAAACTCGACGCCCTAGCCGGCGGCCTCCGCGGCGACTGGGTGCAGCCAACGAGTCTTGAGCTGCAAGAAGGTTCCATCGGCCACACTCTGGCGGATGTCGTGCATGAGCGCCAGGATGAAGTGCACGTTGTGATAGCTGATGAGTCGATAGCTGAGCAGCTCTTCCGCCATCAGCAGATGGCGCAGGTAGGCCCGACTGAACTTGCCACACGTATAGCACGGGCAGGTCGGTTCCAAGGGCAGCTCGTCGTCCTTGTAGCGGGCGTTGCGAAGGTTGATGCGAAAGCGCCGCCCGGCGGGATTCTCCGGACAGACGTAGGCCTGGCCGGTGCGGGCCAGCCGGGTTGGAATGACGCAGTCGAACGTATCGACCCCCCGTTCCACCCCTTCGAAGAGGTCGTCGAACTCGCCGATGCCCAGCAGGTGGCGAGCCTGGCCTTCGGGCAGGCCCGGTAGCACCCAGTCGAGCACCTGGTGCATGTCCGCCTTCGTCTTGCCCAGCGAACCCCCGATGGCGAACCCGCCAAAGCCCCGGTGGGCCATGAACTCGACGGCTTCCTCCCGCAGGTCTCGATACTCCCCGCCCTGGATGATGCCAAAGAGGGCTTGCGGATATTCGAACTCGAATGGGAGCTTGTCGTGCGCCTCTTGCGATCGGACCGCCCAGCGGTGGGTGCGGTGCATCGCCTCTCGGGTGTACTCGTAGCTGGACATGGGGGAGGTGCATTCATCGAAGGCCAGGATGATGTCGGCCCCCAACTGCCGTTGTATCCGAATCGATCCCTCCGGGGTCAACTTGAGCGCGGTGCCGTCGATGTGCGAGCGAAACGAGACGCCGTCTTCGTCGATGGTGGCCAGCTTCTCGCTGCCGGCGGGGGTGGGACGACCTCCCCGAGCCACCGGCGTCTCACCCGGAAAGACGCCGCCAATCTTGCCCACGCCATGTTCGATAGCGTAGCCCAGGCTAAACGCCTGGAATCCCCCGCTGTCGGTCATGATGGGATGCGGCCAGGCCATGAAGCGGTGCAGGCCGCCCATGCGAGCCACCAGGTCTGAGCCGGGGCGCAAGAACAGATGGTAGGTGTTGGCCAGCATGCCGTCCGCCCCCATGTCGACCAGTTCTTCCGGCGTAAGGGATTTGACGCTGGCCAGCGTGCCCACAGGAAGATAGGTCGGCGTCCGGATGATGCCGTGGGGCGTGTGCAGGAGACCGGTGCGCGCCATGGTGCCCGACAGGCGATGCTCGATATCGAACCGCATCGCTAGTAGTAGATGGTCCGCGTCAGGTGGTAGGGCGCCACCGCGGTACCCTGGGCGGCCGCCCACAGCGCCCAGTCGACCTCGTAGGCTTTGTAGTGGGGACGGCCATCGGCGATCTGGCGGTTGAGGGCTTGGCGGAGCCGTTCTACCGCCCCGATGGTGGCGGCGCGGATCTCGACCTCCATGGGGTCGCCGCTGGGAATGATCCGTCGAGCGTCGACTCGCTGCGCCAGCGCCTCGTCATACTCGAGAATGCCCCAGGCCCGCAGAATCTGCGGCAGTTTGTAGTCTGCAAACGCCGTCAGCGAGGCGAGATCGTTGAACTTGCCCCACCGTTCGAAGTTGAAGGTACCGGCCAGATCGACCGCCAGGATCTGGGCCCGCTTGAGCATCGGCACCGGGCGGCCTTTCCAAAGAGGCACGTCGCGAAAGCTGGGGAAACGTTCGGCGACGGTTTCCACCAGGCGTAGCGCGCTGCCTTCGGCCGCCTCGACGGCCCGGGCGAACTGGCCATCCCAGTGTTTGAGCAGCACCCGGCCGACCTCTCGCAGGTTGGACAGTCGCTCGCCCAGCATGGGCAACTCGCCTCGACCCCGCAGGATACGGGCCAGACGCCCGCCGGTCAACTCGGCGAGATACGTGGCGTCCCACAGGGGCAGGCTCTCTTCGATGGCCCGCCGCAGCGCAGCCGCCAGGCCCCAGTAGCCGGAGTACTCCTCGCCGCCGTAGAACACCGACCACTTGTCCTTG
>DASYBA010000389.1:0-3494 GCA_036501005.1 Candidatus Xenobia bacterium
CAGCTCGCGCACGACCTTGTATCGCCCAAACTCCACGGGCCCAGGATTCGCAGGCCGCGTCTCCAAACCTGTGGACGTGATCGAGGTGCCGCTGGTCTTCCATCTGGTGCAAGGCGAACACCGTTTCGCGACCCATCGCACGGCCGCCGACGTGACCAGCGCCCTCGAGCAGGTCAACAAGGCGCTCGTCCCGCATGGCGTCCAGTTCACCATGCGAAAGAGCGGCCCTACCCCCATTTCCGCCCCACTGCTCGAGTTGCTGATCCAGCGTCCCCCCAACGGTCCGAGCCCCCTCCAGCGTCAACTGGTCGGCGTCCCAGAGTTCGACCCCGCGGCCCTCAATATCTATGTACTGGCCCATCTGCCCTGGCCCACGCATGCCTATGGGCGATATCGAGCCGTCCTCTTCTCCGATGCCCAGGGGTGGGACCGGCTGGCCGCCGTGCTGTGTTTCATGCTGGGCGTACCCACCCCGACCAAGATGCTTCTGGATCGCCTGTCATGGGGTCTCGGCCTGGAAGCGAGCGAGGCCTCGGTGCTTCTTAGCGCGGCCCAGGCGTTCGCGAACGGGCCAGTCGTCCTGCCCGATCTCTCCACCCCGCCCCACCACTTCTTCGGGCTGCAACTGCCGCCCCAGGAGCTGGTGCTTCGCCCGGGCAACCTGGCGACGTCCCGCGGTTCCACCCCGTGGTTCAACCCTTATCTGAAGTGGATGGTGCGCCTGACCACCTACGACAAGCGTCAAGCTTCGGTCGAGGTCGATGCCGCCTCCCTCGTATCGAAAGCCCAGACCGTGGGCGACCCCTCCCGCCGGTTCCTCATCTATCAGCACTGGGACGAACCCGATACCAATGGCCTGCGCGACTACCGCGTGTTCGATGCCGAGGCTGCCGAGGCGCTGGGCGGAGCCATTCGGGGCATACCAGTCGAAAAGCTCATCTTGGTGGTGACGACGTTCGATTTGGGTGCACTCAAGCGCCTGGCTGTCAAGATTGCCCCGCAGCGGCTGCAAATGCTCGGATGTTTCCTGGTGCTGTCGAACGACGACCTGGTCGATACGCCGGAGCTGGTGACGGAGATGGCCGAGGCCGCCTCCCAACTAGGGGCCCGACGTCTGTCCATCGTCAGCCGTCGTATCGACGCCGCGTGCGAGGAGCGCCTGCTGGCCCGGGCTGCAGCGTTCGATACGATCGGCGTCAGCTTGTACGATGAGGCGAAGCACTGTCCGACCGCCGAGACTCCTCGTCTGACGGCGGCGTTTTCGCGGGTCTAGCTCTTGTTCAGGATCCTTAAATCTTTGTCAACGCCGTTACGCCTTGGCTGGCTCTCCCTGGTGGCTGGCCAGCTCCGCTCGCAGGAGCTCCTGGTTGTAGTCGTCGTCGGTTTTCAGGGTCGCCCCGAGGTCCCAACCGCCCCCCGTCACCTCGGTGCAGCGGCGCACCCGCGCGACCACCCCGAGTTTCTTGCGTGGGCCCAGTTCGATAAAGATGTGGAGAATGGTGCCCAGCTCCACCGGCTCTTCACCGCGGAAGCGCAGTCCGGTCAGACTGAGGTTCTGTACCGTGCCCGCGTAGGAACGATGGTCGCCTTCAAATGAATATCGAACCGGATAGGCCGGCATCGGCAGCCGGGGAGATCTCAGGCGGCGGGCCGTTTCCTCGACGTCCAGTGCCACTTCGGATCGAAAGAACGCCACCACGTCATCGAATTGCGTGTCGTAGAAGCCCCTCCACTCGAAGCCCGCGTCGTACCACTTCGGCTGCTTCTTTGACCACGCCATGCGCGCCTCGAGCTTGATGGAAGCCTGTGGGTCGACGTCGCCCAGAAGCTGCACCAGGACGTCCTGGTCGCGGGGCACCAGGACCGGCAGCATGAGCTTGAAGCCACGCCGACTCAGGTTGGCCACCCGTCCCTGGATGATGTTGCCCCCGTCGTCGAGAATGCGGGCCGTCAGGTTTGACTTGATGCGGAAATCTCGATCCGGTCCGCGGCGCTTGAAGAATTTCGGTCCCAGTGCCGTCATCAGGGCTTTGAGCCAGTCCATGCCATATCCCTCAAATCGTCTATGATCGGTTAAAAATTCCCCTTTCGCCCGCTTGAAGCCTTCTAAACGGAGGTCCACCCCCGTGGTGCGCCCAAATTGTGAATCCGTGCGCTTCAAGCTGTCGTGCCTTCTCATGCTCCTCCTGTGGGGCCCCGCCCGGGCGGCCTCCTATGACCGCGGCTGGCAGGAGTTCTACCTCCGCCACATGCCCGTCGCCATCGCCGCGCTCCAACAGGCCGTGCGGCAGAGGCCATCCGATCCGATGGCCCACTTCATGCTGAGCCGGGCCTACTTTCGCAACCATCAAGCCGGGGACGCCCGCCGGGAATGCCAGGCCGCCCTTCGCCACCTCGACGCCGCCTCGGACGAGCAGCGCTACATGCTGAACGCCTGGGGCTGGCGCATGCGGCCGCAACGGCTGGACAAGGCTCGCAACAATGCCGATTACGGCATCGCCATGTACCCGGACAGCGCCGAGCTCTACATCCTGCGCGGGGAAATTGAAGACAACGATCTGCTCGCGACCCCTTACTACCTGGCGGCGTTGCGTCTTTCCCCGACCCACCCGCTGGGCCGCTCCTGGAAGCCGGTCGTGCCCCCCGTTCCGACGGTGAGGGCAGACTCGGGGCCCGTGACGCTGAGGCCCCTGCTGAAGGCCCCCGCCCTGTTCCCCGGCCTGGGGCAGGTGCACCATCCCATCGTGACGGCGAACCCCAAGGCGCAGGCCTACTTCACCCAGGGGTTGTGCTGCCTGTACGCCTATGTCTATAGCGACGCCCGCACCAGCTTCGAAGAGGCCATTGCCCTCGATCCGAAGTGTGCCATGGCCTGGTGGGGGTTGAGCTTCTGCACAGCCTCGGACTGCACGCCCTTGCAGGCTGCCAGCCGCGCGCTGTCCCTGGCCACCACCGATGCCGAGAAACGGTACGGTGCGGCTCGCGTCCTCCAAGTGCAGAAACGGAATGGTGACTGCATCGTCGCTTTGGATGGGGCCCTCGCAGCCTACCCGAACGACGTCGATCTGTGGATCTGGCGGGGCACCGTCACGGGGTTCCTGGGCGAAACGTATGACGGCGGACGGGCCACCCGGGGCATGCCGTTCATTCTGGCGGCCTGGCGGTTGCAGCCCGACGAGCCGGCCGCCAACCACGAGCTGATCCACTCTTATGAGAACATCAATCGGCCGCTGCTGGGCTGGAAGTACACCATCGGCTTCGGCCGGTCGGCGCCCAACATGCCGCACGCCCAGCACATGCAGGCCCACCTGGCCATGCGGCTGGGACGTTGGAAGGAAGCGCTGGCCTGCACGCGGCGCTCCATCAAGCTGGAGCTGGCCGGGTTTCCCGATGCCGACGACGCGCACCACCGCAATATCTACATGTGGGCCCTGTGCCACGAGGGACGCTTCGTCGAGGCCTCGCATGCGGTGCGGGCGTCGGCTGACGACCTG
>DASYBA010000390.1:0-5115 GCA_036501005.1 Candidatus Xenobia bacterium
CCACGCCGACCCGCACCCCGGCAACATGCGCATTCGGGCCGACGGCCGTATCGCCTTGATGGACTTCGGCATGATGGGGCAACTGACCCGGGACAACATGGAGCAGTTCGCCAACCTCATTTCCAGCATGGTCGAGAAAGACAGCTTCACGCTGGCTTCCACGCTCCTCGAAATGGCCGGCAAGGACAGCTCGCAGGTCGACTTCAAGGCCTTCCGCCAGGACATCGCCGCCTATATCCAGACGTATTACGGGGCGTCGATGACGGACGTCCCCTTCGGCAAGGCCTTCACGGAACTGATCGAATTGTCGTATCGACAAGGCATCCGGTTACCGGGCGATCTCGCCATCCTGACCAAGACCATCTGGAACATCGAGGTCATGGCCCGCACCCTCGACCCCAAGACCAGCCTGGTGGAGCTGCTCAAGCCTTTCTCTGCCCGCCTCCTGCAGGAGCGCCTGCTGCACCCCCACCTCAAGTGGACCATCATCAAGGGGCTGCTGGACTGGCGCGACTTCTTCACCGAGCTCCCGGAGCGCTCCAAGAAGCTCATGGAGAAGGTCGAGGAAGGCCGCTTCAAGATGGAGCTCGAGTACCGCGGCATGGAGCAGGTGGCCACCCAGATGCGGGAAGCCGGGCACCACCTGTCGGTCTCCATCATCGGCAGCGCGGCCTTGGTGGGGGGGGCCATCATCGCGGCCAGCCTGCCCCACGCCAGCCAGTGGCCCAGTGCGCTGGCGCTGATGTTCGGCTCGGGAGGGGTAGGATTCATGATAGGCATTACGGTGTGGAGACGACGCGGCTAGCGGGGGTGGCGACCCCACCCGCTCCCGACAGGAGATCACAGCGGATCGCCGAAAATCCCGACAGGATTTAAGAATAATCAATGTCACTACAGCGCCAGATCAGCGCTCCCCAGGATCGGCAACCGTTTCCCACCGCCCGGCCCGCCCCGCAGTTGAAGCGGGTTCTTTTCCTGTCGGCCAACATGGGCACAGGTCACTCGGCTGCTGCTGAGAATATCTTGAAGGCCCTGCAAGTTCTGCACCCGGGCGTGCAGGGGCGGGTCGTCAACTCCTTCCAACAGGCGCATGGCGTCATCGGGCGGGTGGTTGAAGAGAGCTACCTGCAGATGCTCAAGCACATGCCGACCATGTACGCCCGCATGTACGAACCGGCTCGGCGGCCGTGGAGCGGCATCCGGCAGTGGGTCAACGAGACGTTCACGCCAGCCTTCCTGCCGCTGTTGGAAAGCTGGCAACCGGACGTCATCGTCTGCACGCATGCCTTTGCCGCCGGCATCTGCGACGTGCTGAAGGTCAAGTATGGGCTCAACCGCCCCGTGCTCGGCGTCATCACGGATTACGTCGTCCACCCGTTCTGGCTGTCGCCCGCCATCGACATGTTCACGCTGCCGACCACCGAACTGGCGGCCGAGCTATGTCGTTACGGGGTGGCCGCGGACCGGCTGCGAGTGACGGGCATTCCCATCGACCCGTGTTTCGGGCAGGCGACCGATCGGTCTGAGCTGCGGGCGGAGCTGGGGTTGTCGGAGAGTGACCCGGTCTTGCTCGTCATGGGTGGCGGGCTGGGCATGGAGCCGGTGGGGCACATTCTCGACACGTTGAAGAACGTCCGTCGTCCTCTGGACGTGGTCGTGCTGACCGGCAAGAACGAGCGGCTGCAGCAGAGGTTTCAGCAGGCCCTGGCCCAACAGCCGCCGGGCCCGGTGCGCTTCCACATCTACGGCTACGCCGACAACGTGCACGAGTTCATGCAAGTGAGCGACCTGCTGGTGACCAAGCCCGGCGGGCTGACGTCGGCCGAGGCGCTGGCGGCCGGCCTCCCCATGCTGCTGGTCAAGGCCATTCCGGGGCAAGAGGCCCGCAACGCCGGGTACCTGATCAGCCACAAGGTGGCGCTCGACAGCTCCCGCCACCGCCATCTGCGCGACGCCGTCGACGAGGCCTTGGGCGCAGGGCGGATGCTGCAGCGCATGAAGCAGCGGGCTCGGGCGATCGGGGCGCCAGAGGCGTCGGCCGACATCGCATCGGTCCTCGACATGGTGTTTGCCTGCTCGCGCCCCGAGCGAGTGCTCCAGCGGGTGCCCAAGCTGGCTCCGGTGGACGAGGAGTCCTTCCCGCTGTCGGTGTGATCCCAGAGGTCGGGAAAAGGAGTTTTTTGGGGGGCGTCAAAACACCCAGCCCCATGGTAAGGTAGGGGACATTCCCCTGACTGGTGCTTGAACGAGAGTGGGATTTCCCGCTCTTTTGTTTTGATGGCCAGGCAGCGACCTCGGGCCTTGCTGTCCCAGCGAGCCCGAGATCGTGCGGGCTGAGGTCGGTCGTTGAAAGGAGGTTGCTGGATGAAAAAGCCGGCGCACTTTTCAGCCGACAAGGTCCTGCCCCGCATCCGCCCGCTGGCGGAAGCCGCTGCGCAGGCGGCGGGGGCGGAGGTGGTGGAGGTGGCGTTCGTCCGTGAGGGCGGCCAGCTCTACCTGAGGGTCCTGGTGCATGAACCTGGAGCCACCCGCATCCAGACCTGCGAGAAGGTGAGTCGGGCACTCAGCCGCGAGCTGGATGCCCTGGAGCACCTCATTCCAGTCCACTACTTTCTGGAGGTGTCGTCACCTGGCGTGACGACCGAAGCCATTCCCGCGGAGGAGGAGTCGTCGTGAATACGGAGTTCATCAGCGCGCTCAAGCAGATCGAGAAGGAGCGCAACATTCCCCTGGAGATGCTCATCCGCGCCCTCGAAGACGCATTGGGGGCCGCCTATAAGCGCAACTTCGGCCCCAATCAGAACATCATCGTCGAGATCGACCGGGCCACGGGCGCCATGAAGGTGTTCGCTCGCAAGACCGTCGTGCTGGAAGTGAGTGAGGAGCAGACCGAGCTGTCGCTGGACGACGCTCGCCAAATCGACGACAGCGCCCAGGAAGGCGACGAGGTGCTCATCGAGGTGACGCCCACCGACTTCGGCCGCATCGCGGCGCAGACCGCCAAACAGGTCATCGTCCAGCGCATCCGGGAAACGGAGCGCGACATCATCTACGGCGAGTTCACCAAGCGGGAAGGCGACATCGTCTCTGGCATCGTGCAGCGGTACGAGCAGCGCAACGTGCTGGTCGACCTGGGCAAGGCCGAGGGCGTGCTGGCCCTCTCCGAGCAGGCGCCCCACGAGCACTTCCGCCATGGCGAGCGGTGCAAGGCATACGTGCTGGAGGTCAAGCGCACCGCGCGAGGGCCGCAGGTCATGTTGTCTCGCACCCACCCCGGGCTGCTGAAAAGGCTCTTTGAAATCGAGGTTCCGGAGATTCGCCAGGGCGTCATCTCCATCAAGGCCGTCGTGCGAGAGCCCGGCTACCGGGCCAAGATGGCGGTGAAATCCAACGATTCCAGCGTCGATCCGGTGGGCGCCTGCGTGGGGCCCCGGGGCAGCCGCGTGCAGAGCGTCTCCGACGAGCTGCGAGGCGAGAAGATCGACCTTATTCCGTGGAATCAGGACCAGACCGTCTTCGTGGCCAACGCGCTGTCGCCGGCCCGGGTCATCCAGGTGCTGCTCAACGATCCGGAAAAGTCAGCCCTGGTCATCACGCCCGACGCCCAGTTGTCCCTGGCCATCGGCAAGGAAGGTCAGAACGCCCGCCTGGCCGCCAAGCTGACCGGCTGGCGCATCGACATCAAGAGCGAGAGTCAGGCCAAGGAGATGGCCCGCGACGAAGCGGCTCGCCGGGCCCAGCAGGAAGCCGACGATGAGCAGCGCCGGCAGGACGAGGCCCGCATGTCTGCCGAGCGGGCCCACCACGGGGTGGCGGAACCGCAGGTCGCCCCCCAGACCGAGCAGCCTTATGCCGAGCCGGCCTACCCCTACGCCGAAGGCCAGGTCTACCCGGAGGGCGCCGTCTATTACGAGGAGGAGACCCAGTACGCACCGGCCGAGGGTCAGACGACGTACGAGGAGCCCGAGCCGGAGACCTACTCGCAGATGGTCTGGGACGAGGCCAGCCAGACCTTCGTCGAGTTCGTGCCCGGACAGGTTGCGGAGCCCGTGCCGGTGATGGTTGACGAGCCGGTCGGGGCGACGGCGGCGACGGCCGACCCAGGCCAGGGCGCCAAGCGCGACAAGACGGATGCCAAGCCTGTCAAGAAGAAGCTTTCCAAGGACAAGAAGAAGAGGATAGAGGACCTGCAAGAAGAATATGGCGATGACTTTGAAGCGCCCTAATGGTAGAGCCGCTTCGGGTTTGTGTGGTGTGTCGGACCCCGCACCCCAGGCCTGAGCTGATCAGGTTTGTACGGTGTCGGGATACGGGCAGACTGCAATGGGCGGAGACGGCGCGTCCACCGGGCAAGGGCGTATACCTTTGTCGGGCGGGGGCGTGCGGTCCTCGAGTGGTTCGGGAGAAAAAGTTCCGGCGATGGTTGTTGGAGTCGATGGAGCAGGAATGCCGCCAGCGCTTCAGCCACCAGTTCGACCTGGCGGAGGACATCGGATGAGAATCTAGCCCTCGACCGGTAGACTGTAGATTCGCATCGGCACACTCACTCCTTGACCAAGCCCTCTACGTCAGTCGAGGGCTTTTCGTTGGGTTGACGTATTTTCAATCCCCTTGCGGGGCTTGCGATGTCGTCGTCGGTAGAGTACTCTACCGACAGAGTAACAGGGCGGAACCCCCAAACGATGGTAACGCCATTTTTGGACCCGTCTCAGCGACCCGCCGGGGGGGCCCCCAGCGGAGCGGCTGGGGGGCGGAGCCCGCTAAATCAGGGAGTGATGAAGAGTGGCAAAACTGCGTGTCTATGAACTGGCGAAGGAACTGGGCGTCAATACCAAGGACCTGATGAACATCCTCAAGGACCTGGGGGCTGACGTCAAGACCAACTTCAGCACGCTGGAAGAGTCCGCCATCGCCAAGGCCAAAGAAATCCTCAAGAACAAAGGGGGCAAGGGCCAGGAGGGTGGACACAGGGAACAGGCTCCGAGCCGTCCGGTCATCGGTTTGCCGTCTCGTCCAGCGTCTGGTCCAGGTCCGGATCGGCCCCTGCAGGGTCGACTGATTCGCCGGGCCGAGCAACCGCCGGCCCCATCGGTGGCGGCCCCCCCCCCGCCCCCC
>DASYBA010000391.1:0-3540 GCA_036501005.1 Candidatus Xenobia bacterium
CCTGGTCGATACGGAGGATCGGGCCGGTCAGTACCTGGAGTACCAGCAAGTCCTGGCAGAACTGGAAGATTTGAAGGCGGTCCAGGATCAGCTCCTCAACCGTTCGGGTTCGGGCAACGACATGGCTCGTATTGAACAGAAGCTGGCCCAACTCCGCAAGGTGCTGCCGGAGCACGTCATGGGTACCCCTCTCGAAGACAACCTCAAGCGCTGGCAGGAGTTTGCCGACATGCGGGAGGCCGTCATGCGCCTGGCCCGGTCGCTGGCCGAGGTGCCCGGCATCGACTCTCTGCAAGGCGAGAAGACGCGTCTTGAAGCTCGTATCCGCAGCGAGTTGGGTCGGGTGGGGGTGGAGGAAGAGTCGGGCCTGGCCGAGCGGGTGGCGCAATACCACCAGTGGCGTACCATGGAATCGGAGCGCCGCGGGCTGGACAACATCTTGAAGCGGCGCCTGCATGTCGAGGTGAGGGCCGACGGCACGTTGGAAACCGACCTGGATCGCCTGAAGGCCAGGCTCTCGTCCCTGCGCGAAGCGGTGGGACGATGGGGTGAGCGGGTGCAGACGAACGAAGACCTGGAGAGTGTGTCTCGTCGCTGGCGGGAAGGTCGAGAGGTCGGGGCCGACCTGGCGGGGGTGCGTCGCCGCTTGTCGGAGCTGCCTTCGGCGGAGTCTCTGCAGCAGCGTATCGAACAGTTGCACCAGATGACGAGGGACAAGTGCCAGGAGCTGGGCGTTCCGGAAGATGAGGGTAAAGACGACGAGCTCCTGCGCACCTGGCGGGCTGGCATCAACCTGGAGGACGAGCTGCGCTCCGTCGAAGAGCAGCGCACCTGGGAGATGCAGGAAAAGCCGGGCCCCGACGGCACGGCCGAGACCATCATCGAGCGGCTACAGCGCCGCATCAAAACACTCGAAGGGCTGCTGGGGCCCTTCCAGACCGTAACGGATCCGGAGCCCGTGCTGAATGAGTTCAAGACCTACACGAGCTTGAGCCAAAGACGGGATCGCTGCGTGCGTCAACTGGGCGAACACAAGAGCCCGGAAGCCCTCAAGGACGGGCGGCAGTCGGCCGTAGAGCGGCTGAACGGGTTGGCCGGCGAGCTGGTGCTGCCCAACGTCGACGTGGAGGCCGACTCAGTGCTGGAGCAGTACCGAGGGTCGCTGCAGTTGCGGGCTGAGATTCGCACCCTGGCGGGCATGCTGGACAAGCTGACCGGAGCCCGTGAGGGGGACGACCAGGGTCTGGATGCCCTGCAGCGGGAGGCCGACGATCTGGAGAAGCGCCTGGGCGAGCGGGCCAAAGTGGTGGATACCGACGCCGAGATAGGGCTGTTTGCCGACTACCAGAAGGAGATGGAGGCGGTCAACAAGCTGCGCGACCAGCGCGATGCCATCCTCGCAGCCGGCCCCAAGCGAGCGGTGCGGCAGGCGGAGGAGTTGGTGCGGGAAGCGCAGGAGCGGATTGGTCCGTGGATCCGGGAGCGAGATACTGCCCAGGTGCTGGGCGAGCTGGTGAAGTACCAGGAGGTGCAAAACGAGCTCAACGAGCTCGAGATGCAGGGCCGCGGCCTGGTGGCGTCCGACGTGCTGCGGAAGGAGCTGGACGGCATCGATACCTCGCTGGCCAACCTGCCGGCCATCGACGACTCGGTCAACCTGCTGTCGGCCATTGCCGAGAGCCGCCTGCGGGAGGCGCAGACGCGCAGCAAGGTGCTGGAGGCCGAGGAGGCAGTGCAATCGGCGGGCCTGTCACTGGACGCCCTCGAGTCCGACGGGGCTTGTGTTGAAAAAGCGTCTGCTTATCTGGCCCGCGTGACCTCGGGGGCGTGGAAGCGCCTGCTGGTCACGACCGATCAAGGCGTCCGGCTGGAGGCGGTCGATGGGACTCGAACGGGCCTGGGGGGCGTGTCCATGGCGGTGCGGGAGATGGCTGGGCTGAGCTGGCAACTGGCGCTGTTGGACGAGCTGGGGCCCGGGTCGCCCTTGCCGTGGGTGGTGGAGGAGCTGTCGTCCGGTGATACTGCGGCCCACCAGACGTTTGCGGGTCTCTTGCAAGAGTTAGGTGAGAAGCGCCAGATCCTGCTGGTGACACCGCCAGCCGACAGCGAGGAGAAGGCGTCGACTCCCCAGCCAAAAGGCAAGGGTAAACGCCGGTAACGGGTGGGGGATTCCTGGTCGCAAAGAAGATCGGCGACGCCAGGTGCGCTATCGATTTACCTTTCGAAGTGCTGTGCCCCTATACGGTGAACAACCCGATGGGGCGGCGTGGGTGCGGTTCGACGGCGTCATGTCGGACAGTCCGGGCCGTCTTCTGACCGCTGGGCACCAGCCTGCTGCATGGCTTGGAAAAGCTCGGTCAGATATGCCTCGGTGAGGGCTTGAATGCCGGGTTGCACCGATTCACGATGGCCAGCGACATTGACGGTTCGGATGCCGGTCAGGCGTGGCAGAATCTCGTTCGGCTTCGCGGTGGGGTGGGGTAGGGGAAGGTCGATATAGGGTTTGCCGGTGTTTTGGCAGTTGAACAGGGTCCAGTCTCGGCCCCCGGAGTCTCCCGTCCCGAACCAGAGCGTGAGGTCAGCCTCGAAGGCGTTGCGAGCGGTGCGCTCGTTATAGTCGGCCGTATCGGTTTCCCGCATGCCGTAGAGCATTTCGAATTCGGGATGCAGACCATCTTCGGCCAGAAAGCCTCTCGGCATCCACCCGCCAGTGGGCAACCCAAACTGACGGGCCACCTCGAGAGCGGCCCGATCGGCGCCAGTCTGTCCGCCGGAGATGACCTTCACTCAGCAGGATTCGCCGTACGGGTCAGGATGTCCCGAACCGCAGCTCCCAGAAGGAGGGTGTGGGTTTAGCGGCGAGGTGAATCGAACACCTGACCCAGGGCTTATGAGTCCCTTGCTCTACCGACTGAGCTACGCCGCCAGGATTTGACAGTATTATACCGCGACCGCTCCGGGTGTCAACGGCTATCCCGGCGCCAGCGCCTTGAGAAGCTCGGCCTCCACGCCGGACTTGCGCAGCCAGCCGTAGCCGCTTTGCGACAAGGTCTGCATGAGCTCGTCCATGTCTTCCTCCCCGGGCCGCACGGCTTTGCCCCCGCCCCGCCGTCGCACCGCCGCCGCCATGCTGGTGACGAAGATGCGGGCCCCTTCGTCCCAGTCGGCCTCCGCCCGGGCTTCGATGGCCCAGTCGAACAGCCACTGCCGAAGACTGCCGTCTTCCGACACTGACACTCCCTGACGACCGTCGGCATCCAGACCCACCCCGCGCACCGCCCCCAGGTGGCCATCCAGAATGCGCAGTGCACGCCCGCTGGGCAGCTCCCACACCCTGAGCGTCCAGTCCCAACTGCCGCTCACCAGCGTCCGCCCATCGAGCGACACCGCCGCTGAACACACTGGCTGCCGATGGCCCGCCATCTTGACGATCGACTTGCTGTTCTCTACGTCCCACAACCGCAGCGTCGAGTCGTTGCTCCCCGACACCACCCGCATGCCGTCGCTCACGAAGCAGACTGTCGACACCAGGTCGTCGTG
>DASYBA010000392.1:0-2634 GCA_036501005.1 Candidatus Xenobia bacterium
AGACCGGCTGCTTGAAGCCGAGCGGCGCCAGGTCGGTGGCCAGCAGGTCGATCGGCTTCTGGTTGTGGGCGATGAGACGATCCAGCAGATGGTGGGCGTGCCGCTCGACTGCAGCCAGGTGTTCGGGATCGGTGGCCTGACGAGGCGGAACGCCCCAGGGTCGCTCCGCCATGGAAACGTCGAACCAGCCTGTGGTTCGGATGAGATCGAAAGTGTCTCCCAGAAAAACCAGTTCCACGTGTTCGGCCTTGGCATCGCATGCATAGGAGGCGATGTCTCGGAGCGTTCCTTCGTAGGCCTCGTAGGGGATCTTCTCGGTGCCAGCCGACGGGTCGCTGAAGTGGAAGTCGCTGACGAACACAAGCATGCGCTGTGACCCTCTAGACCCCCACCGCGCCGCGCAGGTGGCCGCCCAGGTGGGCCTCCAAGGCACCGATGATGTTCTTGCAGACGGAGTCGATCTCGGCGTCGGTCAGCGTCCGGTCGAGGGCCTGGAACGTCATGCGGAAGGCCAGGCTCTTCTTGCCCGAGCCTATCGATTCGCCTCGATAGACGTCGAAGCACGATACGCTTCGCAACAGAGGGCCACCGCTCTTCCACACGGTCTCTTCCACTCGCGCCCAGGGAAAATGTTCCTCAAAGATGACTGCCAGGTCTCGCTCGGAAGCGGGAAAGCGAGCCACCGGCTGGTAGGTCCGTCCGATTTTCTCGGCCAGCAATGGCCCGGCATCCAGTTCGGCCAGCACCAGTTCGCCTTCGATCTCGAAGTTCAAGGCCATCTGCGGGTGCAGTACTCCGATGCGGCCGCACGCGACCCCATTCACCACGATTCGCCCGCTCTTGCCCGGGTGGAACCCGGCAAAAATCTCCGGCTCCACCTGCAGCTTCACCCCACGGGACCCGGCCAGGACCTCCAGGCACCCCTTGGCGTCAAAGAAGTCGCTCGGCCACCACAGGAGCCCGAGCCGCCGCTCCTGTCGAATGCCCGGCGGGGTGTGCGGCTGCAGCGGCGCGTTGGGGGCCGCGGGGAGGTATACCCTCGACAGTTCGAACAGCCGTACCGCCTTCTGCCGCGCCCGCATGTTGTGGCGAGCTGCTTCCAACAGGTGCACCATGAGCGTCGAGCGCAGGCTGCGCTGCTCTTCCGACAGGGGGTTGTGCACTTCGATCTCGCTTTTGTCTTCGAGCCCGATCTCTTGCCGAGCCCCCTTGCGATAGAGCGCCAGGGTGATGGCTTCAAACATGTCGAGCCGGGCCAAGGTATCCCGCACCGCTTCCTCGGCCAGGTCGATCTCGCTGGCTTGTCCAGCGAAACGTCCCCCGGGCAAGGTAGAAGGTATGTTATCGTAGCCATATTGACGCGCCACCTCCTCGACGAGATCGATTTCACGCTTTACATCCAGCCGGTGGCTCGGCACAATGACTGCCGCTCTGTCCGACGCGTCACTCCGGACCGTGAAGCCAAGGAGGCCGAGCTTGGCTGTAATGGTCTGGCGATCGATGTGAACCCCAAGAACTGCATCAACGGCTGAGGGGCGAAACTCTATGTGAACGGGGACAGGCGCCCCGTGTCCAGCCTCGACGACCCCATGGGTCACCCGCCCGCCCAGTTTGGCCAGCAGCGCGCACGCTCGCAACGATCCGGTGCCGACGCCCTCCCAGCTCAAGCCCTTCTCGAACCGCTTGGACGATTCGCTCCGCATGGCCAGGGCCTGGCCGGTGCGACGAACCGATACGGGGTTGAAGTTGGCCGCTTCCAGCAACACGGTGCGGGTCTCGGCGGTGACTTCGCTGTCCAGTCCACCCATGACGCCCGCTACGGCGATCGGACGCACCTGGTCGGCGATGACCAGCATGCTGTCCGACAAGGTGCGCTCATCGCCGTCGATGGTCTTGATGCGCTCTCCCGCATGGGCCTGACGGACGTGGATCTCATGCCCTTCCAGCTTGTCGTAGTCGAAGGCGTGCAGGGGTTGCCCGGTCTCCAGCATGACGTAGTTGGTGACGTCCACCACCCGGTTGATGGCCCGCACCCCGGCGGACGCCAGGCGGCCCTGCAGCCACAGGGGCGAGGGGGCCGTCGAGACCTCCCGAATGATCCTCGCCGTGTATCGAGGGCACTGATGCGGGTCGGCCACCGTCACCTTGCAGAGCGACGTAGTGACCTCCTCACTCTCGGGAAACGCCACGTCCAGAGGCTTCAACGGCAGGCCCAGCGCGGCGGCCACCTCCCGGGCGATGCCATGGATGCTCAGGTAATCCGGCCGGTTGGCAAAGGGCTCGATGACCAGCACCTCGTCGTCGATGCCGAAAAGCTTGATGACGTCGGCCCCCGGCTCCGTATCGGAAGGCAGGATGAGCACGCCCTCTCGCTGCTCCTGGGGCAGATCCTTGGCCGAGATGCCCAACTCTTCGGCCGAGCACATCATGCCGTTCGATACTACGCCCCGCAGCTTGCCCTTTTCAATCTTGGTCGGCGTTCCGCCCTTCATGACCATGGCCCCGTGTACCGACAGAGGAATGCGGTGCCCAGTCTGGACATTCTGGGCTGCCGTCACAATCTGCAGCGTCTCTTGGCCGATATTGCACTGCGCCACCCGCAACCGATCCGCATCGGGGTGCTTCTCCATCGAC
>DASYBA010000393.1:0-2263 GCA_036501005.1 Candidatus Xenobia bacterium
GGGCCTTTCTGCAGCAGTCGGCCGTGCAGGCCGGTCAATACAAGGCGGGTTCGACCCCCCAGACCTACGGGCAGGAACTGGGCGCCTTGCTGCACACCCCGAGTACCCCAGACTCGTCCAATCCCCAGGCGGCCAACTGGAGCAGCTCGACCCGTGGCCACGGCCAGGAAGCCTTCCTGACTTCTCTGGCGCCGACGTACGCAGCCCTGAAGAACAACCCTCAAGCACAAGGGTTCCGAGATGCTGTCAGCGGCTCCATGACCGACTTCGTGAACTCACAGCGGGGCGATGACAAGGTCAGCCGTGAGGATATCGAACACGCCCTCGACAATCCCCCGCCGGCCGATCCGGAGAGCCACGACCAACTGGTGGCCCACACGGCTGTCGGGGAGGTGGCCCCTCGGGTTCTGAAGGGCACGCTGGGAACGCTGTCCGGGGTGGGAGCCAGCGGTCTGGCGACTTTCCTGGGAGTGGAGTGCACCTTCAATGCGGTCAAGCAGGGCGACCCGAGGGGTATTGTGACCGCCACCAGCGGTACGGCCGGTGGCGTGCTGGAAACCGCGGACGCGCTGGGCGCCGGGGAAAGCGATGCGGGAACGTCGCTGGTCGAAGGCGCCGTCGCGGATGGTTCCAAGCTATTGTCGACCGCCGGTGCCGCCGGCACGACCGACGCGGCCGCCGTGGCGGCCGATGCGGCAGAGGGGAGCCTGCTCGGGCCGTTGGGTCTGACGCTCTCGGTCGGCAGTACCCTGCTGAGCTTGAGCCAACCGTACCAGAAGTCGGCCCAACAGCGGTCGGACCTCATCAACAACCTCATCTTCGATGCGCCGGGCACCCTGACGTCGGGACAGTATCAGCACACCGGGATCTACGATGTGAAGAACTTCGTGGGCTCGACCCCGCAGTCCGAACCCTCGGCCTCTCAGCAGGTCGGGACGTTCCTCGACATGTATTACTAAGCAAACATAACGGCCTGGCAATGCTTTGCTCACACCGTCCTGCTATCATGGGCTTTGTGAGGTGGCTTGTCATGTTGGGACTGGTGGCGGCTCTCGGAGCGCCGGCGCGGGCGATTCCTTCCAATCGGGTCCAGGAGCGGAACGACAACGGAGCGTGGACCACCCGCATCCAGCAGTTCGCCCAGGACCAGTCTGGTCCGGTTCGCAAAGCCCTGGCGCAGATCCAGTCGAACGCCGAACAGATGTCCCGCCTGGACGTCCACAAAGCGCACGACGAGTTGTTGGCAACCGTCCGCAAGATCGACCGATATGAGGCCCGTCCGACCGGGGGCATTGCCCGGGAACGCCTCGATGCGCCTATTGGAAACTTCGGGGAGGTCGTTCCCGGGCAGCTTTATCGAGGCGCCCAGCCCTCCCGGGCGGGCGTGCGCTGGTTGGCCGCGCAAGGCGTCAAGACGGTCGTCGTGCTCAGAGAACCCGGCGTGGAGGAGACCAATTATCCCGGCTATAGCCGAGCCGACTATCTGAAGGACATTCGCGACCACGGCATGCAGGTAGTGGAGATTCCCATCAAGGACGGGACCATCCCGACCGACGGCCAGATCGCCGACTTCCTACGGGCGGCGCACTCATCAGCCAACCAGCCGTTGTTCGTGCACTGCTCCGCGGGCGTCGGCCGCACCGGCATCATGGCCGGCATGTTCTTGCGGTCTCGAGGCGTGCCTACCGACCAGGTGCTGGCGCATTGCCGGCGCTACGGCCTGTCGACGTCCCACCCCGACCAGGCCCGCCAGTTGCGTTTTATCGAATCGCATCCCCTGCCGGGCTGGCAATGAGTTGGCCAAGGGCACCGCATGGGTGGCGGCCAGGTCAGCGCCTGCAACTCGACTCTGCTCAGCGGTGGCGCACCGGTTGAAACAGGTGCGGACTGGACTCTCTTGAACGAAACCATGCCGGGTCGGCAAGGCGGCGCGTCCTCCCGCTCCAGCGCCTTCTTCGACTTTTCGTAGACCTCCACGTGCCAGCCCCGGGCGCCGGAGCAGCAGAGCGGCAAACAGGCCGGACAAGGCCCCCTCGATGAAGACAGCTTTGCCGGGACGCATGGCACCTCCTTGTACACTGCTGTGGGTCCATCATGACACTGCACGGGTCGCATCGATATAGGTTCGACACGCTATGGTAACCTGGCGAAAACTCGGCCGGCCGACGTAGCACCTGGTCTCGGTGGTGGGAGAGAAATACGTGGTCCTGGTCGAGACTCCGTCTACCTGGAGCACCAAACGGCCAGGCCTGGTCGGCGTTGG
>DASYBA010000394.1:0-13349 GCA_036501005.1 Candidatus Xenobia bacterium
CCGCGCTGTCCCTCCACAACTGCCTCCTGGCCTTGGTCCTGGCCGGCAGCTTGGCTGTCTTCGCCGGCGCTTTCACCGGCGATCGGCGAGTGGCCATGCTCGTCCCCTGGATGGTCTTGTTGAGCGGCGGACTGGGGTTCATGATGTTCGGGGACGACTGCGGGTGGAACCTGAGCCGGGCCTGGCACATGCTGGGCCACCTGCCCAACAACTACACCATTCGAAATGACGACTACCGCTGGGCTAACGCCATCAACGGCCTGCTCATGCCGCAGCGCAGCTTCCTCCTGGGTCTCCCCCTCCTGCTGTGGACGGTCTTCCTGTTGTGGCGCCAGGCCCCCGGCTGGGCGTCTGGGCTATGGGGGGGCGCCCTGTGCCTGGCCCACACCTACTGCTTTCTCATGGTCGTGGGTTCGGCCGCAGCCCTGACCATGCTCTTTCCGGGCCGAGACTGGAAGCGGTTCTGGATCGTGCTGGCGGCCGTGAGCCTGCCGGGCGTCCTGTGGCTGGCCAGCGCCGTCCACGCCAGCCGGTTCTTTGCCTTCAATCCCGGCTGGGATCATGGCTTCACCGACCCCCTCACGTTCTGGCTCAAGAACGCCGGCCTCTTCCTCCCCCTCCTGGTCTGGTCGTGGCGCCGCGCCGATCGGACCCGACTCAGGTTCTATGCGCCCTTCGGGGCCTGGTTCGTGCTGGCCAACCTTTTCCAGATGGCTCCCTGGCTGTGGGACAACATCAAGATCCTGTTTCCGTGGTTCCTGCTCTCCGCCCCGTGGGTGGCCGAACGCGTCGTGCGCCTGCGTCTCCCGTGGGCCGTCCTGTGCACCGTCCTTCTGTGTCTGTCGGGCACCATGGACGTGTGGCGCATCGTCAGCCACGCCGGTGAGCTGCGCCTGTTCACCGGGGCAGACGTCGCCTATGCCCGGGCGGTCAGCGGGATCGTCAACGGACACCCGCAGTCGGTCGTCCTGCATGCCCCCACCCTCAACTCTCCGCTCTTGCTGACGGGCACGCTGGCCGTAGTGGGCGACCCGCGCCACATGAAAAGCCACGGCATCGACGCCGGCAACCGCGCCCAGCAGATAGCAGACTACTACCGGGGCGAAGACACGCTGCCGGTTCCAATCCAATACATCGCGGTCACTCCCCAGGAGCGGAGACTCTATTCGATAGCCCCGCAGCGGTTCGCCCACTGCATCACGTGGATGTCCACTACGGAGTATGCCTTCTACCAGATCCCGCCTTGATCACTGGCGCCAGCAGCAGCGCCAGGACTCCCACCGACCACCCCAACATCAGCTTGTCGGCCCCATTCACGACCACCGTGGCACACAAGGGTCGCAGCAGGACGCTGTAGTCGGGGACGTAGCAGAATATGTTGGTCTCGTTCTGATAGGCCGCGGTGTCGAGGGGCCCGAACACCGTGCCTTCGGCCGCCACCCACACGGACCAGGCCACGATGCAAGACAGCACCAGGAGTGATCGGACCTGACCTGGGGTCTCCAGGGCGGCGGCCATGAGCAGGCTGGCCGGCAGCGCCGCCATCAGCATGAAGCGTGGGCCCCAGAAAAAGTCTCCCGACCAGTCCCACCAACTGGCATAGAAGAGCAGGAGGCCCAACACATACCACAGCCACAGGTGGAGTGTGTGGGCGAGGGCGTCGGGCAGGGTGGCTATCAGGGCTCGGCGGCAGAGCCAGAGCCCCGGAGCAAAGAACAGGATGCCTTTTCCGAACGACAGGGTGAGCGACAGCAAGCCGACCGGAAACGGCGTGCCGTTCGCTGCCTCGACGACATAGCCGTGCCAGCCGCCGTGCAGCAGGCCCTCCGCCACGACCACGCCGGCGGCCACCGGGACCACCCCCAGGGCGCTCCACCGCCGGCTGTGCCATCCATGGGCCACAGCGGCCAGTACGACCGCCGGCAGGGTCGCCGGCGCATTGGCCGCGCTGAGAAAGAGCAGGACCAGCCCCGTGCGGGGGTAGTCGTGGGCCAGGGCCAGCAACGCGAACGATGCCAGCAGCACCGTGAACGGTTCTCCATAGTAGCTTTCCAGGTGCGGGGAGGCGAACATGCTGGCGACCACCAGGATAAGGAGAAAGCGGGTGCGCAGGCGGCCCGGCACCCAGGCTTCCGGCAGTCGCCACCAGACGAGCAAGGCCCCCGTGAACAGGAAGAAGTTATAGCGGGCACACCACCACTCGGAGGTCTGACAGACCTTGCCCAGGTACCAGAGGGGGGCGGAGAACAGCGGGCCGATCAAGGAATACTTCTGCGCCGCCAGGGCGCCATGGCCCAGCAGGGCGTCCAGGGCCCGGTACCGCACCAGACCGTCCCCCCACAAGTCGAAGTGCATGTACAGAAAGAGGACAACCACGCCCACGGCGGTGAGGGCCAGTTCCACGCGGCGCATCAACAGCCGTCCTTTTCTGGGGCCCTTGAGCTTCCCCTGTTCATCAAAATTTTACATGGAATTCACACGCTGTTTACAAGTCGACATTGACCGGTGCGCTACATCACTGGTATCATGGGCGTAAGTCTGAATACACAGAGGAGCGGTGTCGCATGAACAGCATCGGTCAGTCTTACCTGCCAGCCGGAACGCCCACGACCACGAGCACGGTCACCCCTACCGATAGCCCGGCCATCGCCACCTCGAGCACCGCCAATTATATGAGCGGTCTGCTGGGCAACGTCATCGGCGGCGTCGACTATGGGGCCGGACTGGGAGGCGTCAACGCCACCGGCACGACGACGACCGGCAATGCCACGTCGTCGGGCAATCTCACCTTCCCGCCCAACTTCCCGGATCCGTTCGACGGGCCCTTCCCCCCGGGCAGCTTCGGGGGCACGACCCCGCCCGGCAGCTTCGGGGGCACGACGCCGCCCGGCAGCTTCAATGGACCGGAGCCTCCGAACAGCTTTGGCGGCACGACCCCGCCCGGCAGCTTTGATGGCAACACGCCGCCCGGCAGCTTCAACGGGCCAGAGCCCCCGAACAGCTTCGGCGGTTCCGCTCCGCCCACCAGCTTCGACGGTACGACGCCCCCCATCAGCTTCGACACCGGCAACTCGGTGTCCGGCCTGCCTCCCGGCAGCTTCGACACTGGCAACTCCGTGTCTGGCCTGCCCCCCGTCAGCTTCGATACCGGCAACTCGGTGTCCGGCCTGCCTCCCGGCAGCTTCGACACCGGCAACTCAGTGTCCGGCCTGCCCCCCGTCAGCTTCGACACCGGCAACTCAGTGTCCGGTCTGCCCCCCGCCAGCTTCGGGGGGACCACCGCGACCAGCTTCAACGGGACGACGGCCCCGACCTCATTTGCTTCACCGTCGTCCACCAATACGGTGTTCAACGCTGGCTACACGGGCGCACTGGGGTCGTTCTTCACGCCTACCACGACAACCGCCTGATTCGGCCGGTTTTAACAATTTTTCAACACGATTTTAACCAAATCGTTGTTGAAGCTTAATGGCCGACAGGCTATAGTGAAAGCAAGAAAACCCCAAACTTGGTGGTAAGGAGTCGCTAAAATGGCAGGATTGAACAATCTCAGCTCGCTGTGGGCCCAACAGAGCTCCGCTCTCTCAACTTTCGAAGCGACGTTGCCGCCCCCATCGACCGCCTGCGCGGCTACTGCGACGCCGACTCCGACGGCGACCTGCGCCGCCAGCACGTGCGCCTCGACCAGCGGTTCCATGCAACAACTGCTGATGATGATGATGATGATGGGTGGCGGCGGCGGCATGGGCGGCGGCGGCGGAATCGATCCCTTGATGCTCATGATGTTGATGGAAGGCCAGCAGAACCAGGGCACTTCCGGAGCGAGCTGCGCGGCTGCAAGCTGCAGCTCCACGACCCAGCAGAACCCGCAACAGATGCTCGAGCAAATCATGATGCTGGAGATGATGATGCAGAGCCAGACGAATCCCATGTTCAGCGCCGGCTACAGCGGCATGATGAACAACTTCTTCGGGGGCGGTACGTCAGGCACGGGCACCACGCCCATCCTGAACGGCTAGCCGCTGGTGCAGCAGAGGGCTCCTCGCTAGAGGAGCTCTTTTCGCGAGCGGAACTCCGGCGCGACGTCCAGGGTCATGCGGTACGTGGGTCGCTGGGCGGTGGTGCTGTGGTTGCTCTGGTTTGGATGGGTGGTGGCGGAGCCGCTGTCTCTCCTGGCCGATCGGCTACACGTGCAGGTGCAGGCGACCGACGCACCCGTCCACGTCCAGACGCACTTCGGCACCATTACGGGCGAGGTGCCTCGGGTTGACCAGGTACAGCGGTTCACCAGCCTTCTCTCCGACGAGTTCGGCCTGTACCCCGCCAGCCTGTTGCAGGCCAGCCACCTCCAGGGCATCGTGCTCTGCCACCACCTGGCCTTTGCCGGACAGACCCGCCAGGCGGTGCCCGACTTCCAGCACCACGTGCTCTACCTCGAAGCCGACCCGGGCGATCGCCTCAGCTATTATCAGCGGCTGACCATCCACCACGAGTTCTTCCACGTCGTCGACAACGAGCAGGACACCTTGTATCGAGACGAGGCCTGGATGAAGCTCAACCCACCAGGCTTCGAATACGGGCTGGGCGGCAAGTCCTTTCGCGACGGCGAGGCCGGGGACTTCCACCCCTTCGGCTTTATCAGCACCTACGCCCAGTCGGCCCCGGAAGAAGACAAGGCCGAGACGTTCGCGTATCTGATGGTACGATACGGCACCATCATGCGACGTGCCGTGAGAGATCCCGTGCTGGCTGCCAAGGTGGCGGCCATGAAGTCCCGGTTGCAACAGCTTGCGCCGCAGATGGACGATAGCTACTGGTATCGGCTGGCTCGGACTCCGGTGGTGATCACGCAGGGATCCCGGCGGTGGCCCTGAACAGCCCTGGGTGACCGACATTTCCCGACGTACTTTGCTGCAAGGGGCAGGTACGGCCGCCCTGGGGATGGCGCTGGGCCTCACCCCGGCCGTAGCGAACCCGCTGCCCGCCTATACGGGTCCGGATGCCAACCCGTTCTGGAACAGCCCGGGGCCCTTCGTGACCTTTCCCCAGAAAGCCCCGCTCATCCGTCTCACCGACCGCTCCATCCAGTTGGAGACGCCCCGCGCCTGGTTTGCTACCGACTTTACCCCCAACGCCGCATTCTTCGTGCGCTGGCATCTGAGCGAGGTCCCGAATCAGGTGGATCTGTCTCGCTGGCGCTTGCACGTCCAGGACAAGGAATATGCCCTGCACGACCTGATGACGACTTTTGCTCCGACCACCATCGCGGCGGTCAATCAGTGCTCCGGCAATAGTCGGAGCCGGCTGGTGCCTCGAGTGCCCGGGGGTCAGTGGGGCAACGGCGCCATGGGCAATGCCCGCTGGACGGGGGCCCGCTTGAGAGACGTGCTGGAGGTTTCCGGGGTGGCCCGAGGGACGACCGGCTTCGTCCAGTTCCAGGGGCTGGAGCGAGGTCTGGGGCCCCCCGACAAGCCGTCCGGGCAATTCCTCAAGTCTCTTCCCCTGGACGACCCGGTCCTGGATGAGTGTGTCGTGGCCTGGGCCATGAATGGCGAGCCCCTGCCTATCTTGAATGGCTTTCCGGTTCGCCTCATCGTGCCCAGCTACTTTGCCACGTATTGGATGAAGGGGCTCACCTGGATTCGCATCCTCGATCATGCCGACGAAAACTTCTGGATGAAGACCGGTTATCGCATCCCGGCCACCAACAACGGCAACACGACGCCGGCGGCCATGGCGGCGGGCGGTGTGCCCATGGTGCCCATCACCCGGATGCCGGTCAGGTCGTTTTTCGTCCTGCCGGATGGGAGCACGAAGCTGCCCATCGGCATGCCCGTCAGCCTGGAAGGCGTGGCTTTCAGCGGCTACGGCCGCATCGTGCGGGTGGAAACCTCGGACGACAAAGGGGCCGACTGGCAGGAGGCCGAGCTGGGCCCGGACCATGGGCCCTGGTCTTTTCGCCGTTGGCAGGCTTCATGGACTCCCAACGGCACCGGCCCGGTCACCCTCATGTGCCGGGCCACCGACGAAGCGGGCCACGTCCAGACCGACGAACCGATATGGAACCCCGGCGGCTACCTGTGGAACCGTATCGAACGACAGACGGTGGACGTGGGAGAGTCGCGATGAAGGCATGGACACTGGCCCTGCTTGTGCTGGCAGGCACCCTGACGGTGGCAGCCCAGATTCCGCAAAGCCAGCTCCCCGCCGCCCCCACCTCGGTCTATCGAGTCGATGCCTGGCCCCAGTATCCGGAGCCGCTCGCGGCCGGACCGGGGGTGGCCAAAGTCCAGCAGTACTGCAACGTGTGCCACAGCACCACCTACATCACCAGCCAGCCCCCGCTGCCGGAAAAGACCTGGGCCGCGGAGGTCAAGAAGATGGTGAACGTGTATGGGGCGGCCATCCCCCCTGACCAGGTCGAGGCCATCGTGTCCTACCTTCAGTCTCACTATACGCCGGAGACCATCCAGGCCAACACGGCTGCGAAGCCTTCCGGCGCTGACATCTACATGGCTCGATGTGCCGCCTGCCACCGGCCCGACCAGAAGGGGCTGCCGGGTTCGTTTCCACCCTTGGCCGGACGGGTGGAGCCGTTGGCGCGCACGACCCTCGGGCAGCGCTATTTGATGCACGTCGTGCTGTTCGGCATGCAGGGGCCCATCCAGTCGGCAGGCCACTCCTACGACGGGGCCATGCCGGCCTGGGGCACCGTGCTCTCAGATGACGACACCGCCAGCGTACTGTCCTACCTGTCGGGGGCGCATTTCGGGGCCGCGGAGGTCCACGCGGCGCGCTCGCACGCCATGACACCGCAGCAGGTCCGGGCAGAACGGCCATGACCCGCTGGTTGACCCTGCTGGTGCTGGTGGCCTTCTTCAGCGGGTGCCACGAGCCCGTGCCGCCGCCCCCGACGGGCATTACCAAGCTGCCGCCGTCCATCAAGGCGCTGGCCTACAGCCCCGACGGCCGCTTTCTGGTCAGTGGCAACGAGGACTGGACCATCACCGTCTGGGATGCTCACACGCAACAGCAGGTGAAGACCCTGAACCAGGCCCAGGGCACCGTGACCGGCATTGCCTTCAGCCCGGATGGAAAGTGGATGGCCACGGCCAGCCGCGATCTGGTCGCCTTGCTCTGGCCCGTGCCGGCCTTTGACCACCCGATAGAGTTGAAAGGCCACACCAATGGCCTGACGTCCATCGCCTTCTCACCGAACGGCAAGTGGGTGGCCGGGGCGTCGTCCGATGCCACCGTACGCATCTGGGATGTCGCGCACCCCAGCCGCTCCAAGGTCTTGAAGGGCCACGAACAGGAGATCTCCGGGCTGGCCTTCAGCCCGGATGGAACCACCCTGGCCACGGCCGGCAAAGACAACAAGCTGGGGGTATGGCGCGTGGCCGACGGCGCGCTGCTGAGCATGGTCCCCTACGACGATCCGGTCATGGCCGTAGCCTTCAGTCCGGACCGCAAATTCCTGGCGACCGCCAACTGGGACAAGACCATCTCGCTGCGAGACCCGGACGGCAAGAAGCTCGTCAGGACGCTGTCTGGGCACACCAACTGGGTGCTGTCGCTCGCGTTCAGCCCGGACGGCCAGACGCTGGCCTCCGGCAGTGGTGACGGCACGGTGCGATTGTGGCACCTGCCCGATGGCGTCAGCAGCCCCCCCATGGCAGGCCAGAACCAGTACGTCGACGCGGTGACGTGGAGCTCGGATGGCAAGACGCTGGCCAGCGGCGGCGGCGACGGCAAGGTGGTGGTCTGGGATGCAGCCACCGACAAAAGCCTGGCCATCCTCGATCCGGGGCCACACTAATTAACATCTCGGTAACATGTTGTTGGCAGTAATTCAATAGGATGGCCGGGTGACTGTCACCCAACGGTTTTATCAGGGATTGCTCAACTACCACAACGTGGAGGGGCACGGCAACGGCGGCCGGGTGCCCGGCGTGCAGTTGCCGCCCGGCGTCGACCGGGCGCACCTGGATGGGGCCTTGCACGACCTGGCCGACTACCTGGGAGATCACGCTCCCGTCGACATCCATCCCCTGCCCGCCGATCCGGCGGCCGCGCAGGCCATGCGGCAGCAGGAGGCGGCGGCCGCCCACGATCGGGTAGCCGCCCTGGCCCACCAGAACATGGCGACAGCCCTCAGTTTCATCCAGAGCCCCGCCATCGCCGCGGCGGTGCACCAAGCCGTCGACGCCGCCCAGCCGCAGTTCTATCAGAGTTGGGGGTCGCCCAGCGGCAAGTGGCATCCCGCCGACGAGATGAACCCTGGAGGGCTGGCCCTGCACACGCTGCGTGACGTGGAGATGGGCCGCGTTCTCACCGACTACTATCACGTCGAGGGGCAGGAGCGAGATGAGATCCTGGGGGCGCTGGTGCTGCACGACATCCAGAAGGGTGGGATACCGTGGGGCAAGTTCTCCAAGGAGCACGGTCCGATAGCGGAACAGTGGCTCGATAGGGTGTGGAGCGACGCAGATCGGAAGGCGGTGCCAGACATTCCCCACCTGGTCGGCATGCACATGGCGCAATGGAACTATCCAAAGCCCACGCCCCCTCAGACCCAGGACGAGCAGATCGTTTCGTATGCCGACTATCTCGCCAGCATGAACGACACCTTCATGCGCACGTGAGGAGGCTGGCAATTTTCTGCCTCGTGATCCTGTGGTCGTGCCCGGTGCACGCCGAGGTCACCCGCGCGACCCTGCCGAACGGCCTGCGGGTCGTGGTGGTGCAAGACACCGTGGCCCCTGTCGTCACCACCTTGATGAGCTACCTGGTGGGCTCCGACGACGAGAATATCGAAGGCCTCGCCCACGCCACCGAGCATATGATGTTCCGTGGCAGCCGGTCTCTATCGGAGGCCGAATTTGCCGAGGTCGAGGCGGTCACGGGCGGCTCCTCGAACGCCTTCACGCAGAACAACGCGACCCAATACTACTTTACGGTCCCGGCTGACGACCTCGACCTGGCGTTACGGTTGGAGGCGTCACGAGCGCGCGATCTTCTCAACAGCCCCCCTGCCTGGGCGACCGAGCGGGGCGCCATCGAGATGGAGGTGACGCGGGACAATAGCGACGCGTCCTATCGATTATTCGAACGGATGCTGCACCACATGTTCGCGGGCACCCCCTATGCCGACCCGGGCCTGGGAACCCTGCAAAGCTTTGGCAAGCAGGTCAACAGCCCGGAGCTGCAGGCCTTTTATGGACACTGGTATCACCCCAACAACGCCGTGCTGGTCATCGTCGGAGATGTCGATCCGAAGGAAGCGGTGGTGAAGGTGGAGCGGTACTTTGGAGACATTCCCTCGGCCCCTCTCCCGCCTCGCCAGGCGGTGCAATTGCCGCCCCTGACCGCCCAGACGCTGGAAGATCAGAGCGACAAATCCTATCTGCAAGCCTTCATCGCCTATCGATTTCCTGGCTACCAGAACTCGGACTATGCCGCTGGAGAGATTCTGGCGGATGTTCTCCAGAGTCAGCGAGGCAAGCTGCAGACCCTGGTCGCGGATGGGAAGGCTCTGGCGGCCGACTTTGAAGTGACCAGCTTCGCTGAGGCCGGACTGGCCGTAGCTTCCCTCAACGTACCGGCCGGCACCAGCAAAGATGAGGCCCTCACCACCCTGCAAAAGGCTATCGAAGCCTATCGAACCGAGGGCGTGCCCGCCGACCTGGTCGATGCGGCCCGCCATCGGGAGGTGGCTGCAGAGGCCTATCGCGGCGATAGCATCCAGTCGCTGGCCTTTGACTGGAGCAGTGCCCTGGCCATCGAGCGCCGCACCTCGCCGCAGGACGACCTGGACGACATCGGGCGCGTGACGGTGAATGACGTCAATCGCGTGCTGCGGCTTTACCTCGATCCGGCCACCGCCACCGTGGCGTTCGCCGTGCCCGCCAACAGCGGCCAGGTGGTGGCCAGCGAGAGCCGTGCGACGGAGAGCCATGCGCCCCGCATCAAGATGGCTTCACACCTCCCATCATGGGCCGAGGCTCGGCTCCACGATCTGCGCCTGCCCGAGAACTTTCTTCACCCGGTCGACATGCGACTTGACAACGGCCTGCGGCTCATCGTCCAACCTGAGCACGCCACCCACACCGTGGTGATGTCTGGCCAGATTCTGTCGAATCCGGGCATGCAAGAGGATCCGTCGACCGAGGGCGTGGCGACGCTGACCGAAGACCTCCTGCCCTTCGGCACCACCACCTACGATCGCCTCACGTGGCAGAAAGAGCTGGATGCAATTGCCGCCAACGTCACGACCGGTACCAGCTTCAGCGTGACGTGCCTGTCCAAGGACCTGGACCGGGGCGCACAGCTTCTGGCCGATGTCGAACTGCATCCGGCGTTTCGCCAGGCCGACTTCGAGGTGGCCCGACAGCAGTTGTTGGACGAGGTCACCGGGGAGGAGACGGCGCCCGACCACCTCGAGACCGTCGCCCTGCTGGAGGGCCTGTACCCCCCCGACGATCCGGAGCGTCGCTACGCCACGCCGCAGACAGTCAAGGGGCTGACCCTGCAGACGGTCAGGAACTGGTATCGTCGGGCGTGGCGCCCCGATCTGACGACGCTGGTGGTGGTCGGGGATATCACCCCGGCGGACGCGCGGCAGGTGGTAGAGCGCTGGTTTGGCGACTGGCGAGGGGCGGGGTTGCGCCCAGACGTGGACGATCCCCAGGTGCCGGACAACCCGGTGGTGAGTCGGCACGTCGCAGACACTGGCCGAGTGCAAGACAGCATGGCCATGGAAGAGACCCTCAAGCTGACTCGCACCGATGCCGACTACCCGACCCTGCAACTGGCCGACACGGTCCTGTCGGAGGGCGACATTTCCCTGCTCTACCACGATCTCCGCACCGTCCACGGCTATGTGTATTCAGTGAGTTCGACTTTGCGGGCGGATAAACACCGGTCCAGCTTCCGTATCGATTTCGGGGCCGATCCCGTCCACGTCGATGCAGCGGCGGCCGCGGCTCGGGCGGATCTGGCTTCCTTGCAGTCCGGCCTGCTGTCTGAAGACCGTCTGTTGAAAGGCAAGGCGCTCTGGTTGAGCGCCCTGCCGGTCAACGCGCAAAGCTACGACGGTGTGGCTGACGACCTGCTGGAGGCGGCCGGTCTCGACTTGCCCCTGGATCAGGACTGGCGTGACGCGGCCGCCGTCTTGCAGGCCACCCCAGCCACGGTGCAAGCGGCGGCCCGCCGGTGGCTGCGGCCAAATGGATTCGTCACCGTGGTCAAGGGGCCGTAGCGTCCTGGCCGTCGTCGAAGGTGGGCACGGCGTCCAGCGAGAGGTCGGCACTTTTCTGTTCGCCAATGCTGTAGTAGATATGCTCGCCGCCGACCATGGGGTCGTTCGATAGTTGGAGCTTCAAGTCGCGACCGTTGATGGGGCGCTCCAGGCGGGTAATGGTGAAGGTGGTCTCGACCCGCTTGTTGTCATGGAGGAAGCGGAACTGGATGGTGTTGTCCTTGACCCGATAGAGGTCCAGGTCGACGTGGTAGCGGAAAGACGAGTCGGCTTTCGCATACCCCCCCCGATTGCGCTGGCCGAAGAGGTAGACGTTGAATGGGTCGCGGGGTGTACCCGAGGTGCGATCCACCCAGGCCCGACCTTCGAGCGTCTGCAGGGCCTCGTCGCTGGAGAGCGGGGTGGGAGCGGGGTGATAGCTGCCGATGGCGGCGGCCAGGGCCAGACCGCCCACGATGAGGGTTGGATAGAGTTTGTTCATGGCGCCTCCTTGCTGTGGATGGGAGGCTTCCAGATTCGACGACGGCGGGCAGATTCCCCGAAAAGAAAAAAAGCCCGCCCCGGCGGCACTGGGACGGGCTACAGGGCTACTCCGCCGGGGGTATCGCGGTCTCGGCGGCAGCTTCTTCGGCGGCTGGTTGTTCTTCGGCCGCTGGCTCGGTCTCGGTGACGGGCTCGGCTTCGGCCTGGGGCTCGGGCTCGGGTTCGGGGGCAGCTTCGGGCTCCGTGGAGGCTTCGGGTTCGGGGGCGGCTTCGGGCTCCGTGGAGGCTTCGGGTTCCGGGGCGGCTTCCGGCGTGGCGTCGGCTTGCGCAGCGGGCTCCTCGGCGACAGCCTCGGCCGCGGTCTCGGGATTTTCCTGGGGTTTCATTTCTTCTTGGCTAGCATCCATGGTGGTGCTCCTTCGTTTATCGAATCAGGGTGGGTATCGGAATGGCGCGTCGGGGCACGCGGGTCCGGATCGGACTCGGGGCGCGCCAGGAGCACCATTCCCGGGGGTCGGCTTCGCCTTGCAGTTTGCGGTCGAAGAAGCGGTGACGGGGGTGGTCGACGGTCTCGGCCGTATCGACTACGGTTCGAGTCTCCCATGATGGGGAATGGATGGGTTTTACACCAGGAGTAGAGTGAGCACCTTCTAAAGTCGAATTTCCTGCAACTCTTTTTCCGGTGCGTGTTTATACGGCATAGACCGTTTGCTTGGGCATGGTTGAGCATGCTCGCTTTTCCAGCCGCATGAGCACCGGGCGGCTGGAGCGGAGGGTGATGCGGGTTCGGATGCCCACGGGGGCGTTTCCGATACGGTGCAGCTTCCAGCGGCGTGCCAGGATGGCCAGGGCCAGGATCCCCTCGTGCCAGGCGAAGTGCTCGCCGATGCAGATGCGGCTGCCGGCCCCGAAGGGAAAGTACGCCATGCGGGGGCGGGCAGCCTCGAACGCCGGCGTCCATCGGCCCGGGTCGAATCGATACGGGTCAGGATACCAGCGCGGGTCGTGGTGGACGACCCACTGGCTCATGATGAAGATGCCGTTTTTGGGAATCGTGTCGTCGCCCAGTGGAACGTCCTGCAGGGCCCGCCGCGCGACGGCCCAGGCCGGCGGATACAAACGCATGGCCTCGGTGAGCACCTGGCGGGTGTACGGGAGGCGTGCCGCATCTTCGGGAGCGGGAATATCGGGGAGGGCCTCCAGCTCATCGTTCAGTCTGGCGGCCGCCTCGGGATGCTGGGCCAGGAGGTACCACGCCCAGGTCAGCGCATTGGCGGTGGTCTCGTGCCCGGCCAGGAAGATGGTGAGAGCCTCATCGCGCACCTGGCCGTCGGGCATGCCGGACAGAAGGAGCATGGACAGGAGGTCGCCCTGATCGTCCCCAGCCTGGCGATGCTCGTCGATCATTCGATAGACGACCTCGTCCAGGGTCGCGCGGGCTGCTTTGAAGCGGGCCTCCGGGCCGATCGACAACCGCTCGTAGAACTTCTGCAGGGGGGTCTGGAGGAGGTCGAAGTCGTTGAGCACGACGTCGATGCTGGCCCGCACCTTCTCCATGTCGTGGGCGACAGACTCGCCCAGCAGAGTCCGACAGACGATATTGAGG
>DASYBA010000395.1:0-3954 GCA_036501005.1 Candidatus Xenobia bacterium
GTCGAGAATCGGGATGATCGATATGTACGAAGCCTTCTGGATCATGGCGGGCCTGGTCTGCACGTGGCGCTACGTCGAAGCGCCGCCCGGCCAGGTGAAGTGGGCTTGCTGGGCCGGTGCCGCCTTCGGCTGGGGCCTCGCCACCAAGTGGAGCACGCTCTTCGCCATGGTCGGCGCGCTGACAGCAGTCGCCCTCCTCAAACCCATTCCGGAGTCGCCCCACCCGGCGCGGGCAAGACTTCGCATGCTCCTCTGCACCGTGGCCGTCGGCGGCGCCCTGGCGGCCTGCATGTACGTCGTATCCTACCTGCCCCTGTGGCGGGCGGACCAGTACAACCTGGACCACACCCTGGCCGACGTCAAGTTCTACTACACCCAGATGTGGAGCTTCCGATACGACCCCCACCAGTTCCGACACCGTTACATGTCGCAGTGGTGGGAGTGGCCCCTGTGCTACCGGCCCATCTGGTACGTCTACCAAGAGGAAGGCACGTCGTGCCGTGGCGAGGTCGCCCTGGGCAACCCCGTCACCTGGCTCTTCTTCCTGGCTTGCCTGCCCCTCTGCGCACGATCCGTCTGGAGGCGTCAAAACCAATACGACCGGGCCCTGGCGTTCGCCACCGTCACGTACGTGCCGCAGGTGGCCCTGTGGTCCATCAATCAGGGCTTCGTATATTACATGTTGCCAGTGGTGCCTCTCATGGCCCTCGTCATCGGCCTGGTCCTGTATCGATGGAAACAGTCGCCCATCGACCTGGCCGCCAACAGTGGGTTATTGGTCGCCGCCTTCGCCTGGACGGCGGTGTTCTACCCATTGACGGTCGGCGCCGCCGTGCCCAAGGCCTATTTCGAGAGCCTCATGCTGCTGCGTAGCTGGATCTAACGGGTGAGGCGGAAGAAGCGGGCGCCGAGAGGGGGGAGGTCGGCGCTGAACATCCCGCCGGATACGGGCCAGTCGCGGCCGCTCAAGACGTCTGTGGCGACGGTTCCTGAGACCTGCACGCGGGCCGTGACCGCTGCACCCGTCACATTGACGACCGACACGTAGGTTTCGCCACGCAAGCTCCAAGTCTTCACGTCGAGGCTGCCATCGTCGTCCAGCAAGGTAGCGGGAGGAGCGGGCTCGTTCGACAGCAGCACCGGCTCCACCAGCCGAATGCCGGCATTCAGCTCCGTGATCGCCCCATACAAAGGCGACTTCTCCAGGTGAAATTTGAGATCGGGGCTGTGCGGCCAGAGATTCTCCACCTGGGCGTAATAGATGATGCCGCGGGCCCCGTGATTGATGGCCAGCCACGCCATGCACCGCTCCTCGGCGGGCGACGGAGCCCGCTGCCAGAATGGGTAGAGGCCGAAGGCCTGGTTGACCAGCCATATCGATCGGTCCGGCCCCGCCACCGCCCGGGCCCGATCCATGGCTGTTGCCACCAACCAGATGGGCGGCTCGGTCGTGGCTATCGGATAGGGGTCGGTCGCCATGATGTCGGTACCGCCCATGAAGGCGGGTATCGCGGCCGACGAATGAACGGCGGTGTAAGCTGGATGGAAAGGATCCAGATCGCGCAGCATGCGATACGATGGCTCCAGCAGCGCTCCCTTCGCCGTCAGATCGGGTTCGTCCAGACAGGACCATGCCAGAATGCGGTGCCCAGCCCCCTGGGCCAGCAGGTCGTGGAGGAAATCCGACAGTCCCGCTTCGCCTCGCACCATGCGGAAGACGATCGAGGCTGCCGCACCCGAGACAGGTTGGGCATCCAGGTTGATGCAGGCCGTGTCGACCCCGGGCGGAGCCAGATCGACGGCCGCCCCCTGCGGGTAGATGCCCAAGGGAAACCAGGGCACGCCATTCCGGCGCATCAGACCCTCCCGAATATCGACCACGTCTGCAACAGGTGGGGCCACCGACACGACCAGGTCGGCCTTGCCCGCGGTGAGGTGGTAGGTGCCCGGCGACAGAGACGAGACGTCAAACGCGACGGCGTCCTCGGGTTCCGATACTCTCGACCGGAGCGGCGATATCTGCAGCACGTGCCCCCCCGCGTCCGACAAACTGACCGGGGTCGCGTCAGGCACGGCCACCCGCACCGTCCGGTCGGAATCGAACGCGTACAGCGTATGTCGGTAACTGGGGTGCACGAGTCGGAGCTCAGCGACGGGTTCAGCCCCCTGGACCGGCGCCGGGTCTGGGACGCGCTCGACCTGCCAGCTTCGCAATTCGGTCGTCCCCGGCGTGACAGCCCGCACGTACAGGCCCGCTTTATCGCTTCGATAGGGAAAGTTCGACACAAGGCTGAACCGCTGCCAGCCAGGCGCGAGAGCAAACACGTCAACTTCCTGCCCGAAGTTGACGGACATTCGACCATTCGGCTTGTCGATGCGGGCTTCGAAACTCACCGACCACGTGCCCTTGGGCAAGGGAAAGCTGGCCCAGGCCATGGCCGGAGACGCGCTCCGAGTCACCAGCGAGACGTCATCCTGCTGGACCCGCATGGATGGGAGCGGCGTGTCGAGCGTGATGCCCTCCCACTTCGCCACCCGTCGGCGGAGCTCTGGGGGCCCCGTGGGCAGCCACTGCATCAGCTTCCAGTGGTGCGGCGGGAGCGGCTCGGCGCATGCCACGCCCATCATGGACAGCGCCAGCCAGACGTGTCGTTTCATGCTCTCCTCCACACCGCCAGGGCGGCGAGAGCCAGGCAAAACCATCCCCCCGCGGCTTGACCCGCCATCAACAGCGCGGCGCCCCCTGCCACGCTGGCGCACGCCACCAGCGCACCGCCCCAGTCGGCCGTGCCCGCCGCCGTTCGCCGCCGACGCCGCCCACCTTCTCCGGTGCGGATGGCCAGCCGTCCGCTTTCCAGTTTGACCGCCACCCGCTCCAAAAGCCCGGGCAACCGCAGCAGGATCTGGCCGATCTGGAGCACCTGATCCAGCACCTGGCGCGCCACCTGCTCCTCTTCTACGCCCAGGAACTGACGGGCATAGGGCGCCGCCACTGCAACGAAGTTGAAGTTGGGCGCCAGGCCGGTCGATACGCCCACCAGCGTGCCTATGGCCTTGCCGGTAAATGCGAAGCGGGCGGGCACCTGAAAGGGCTGGCCGTACAGCAAGGCCTCGATGTCATGGGCCACGTCGCCGACGTCCAGATCGCGGGCCTCCCGCAAGGTCATGCCGTAGTAGCGTTGCAGAATCAGGTCCACGGCCTGCTCGATAGCTTCGATATTGGCGCCACTGCCGATAAAACCCAACCGCGCCAGCGCCTTGACGAGGCGGCGGGCGTCCCGGGTCAGGTAGGAGGAGAACAGATCCCGCAGGGCCTTCTGCATGTCGGGGGTCAGCGTGCCCACCATGCCGAAGTCGATCAGGTAGACCCGGGGCCCATCTTTGCGGATGAAGATGTTCCCCGGATGCGGGTCCGCGTGGAAAAAGCCCGCAATGAAGAACTGGTGGAAGTACGCTTCCACCAGATACCGAGCGACCTGGTCCCGATCGATACCGGCCGCATCGAGCGCCGCGTAGTCGTTGACTTTGATGCCGTCAACCCATTGCAGCACCAGCATGCGGGGCCTGACGTAGTCCGGGTAGACATGGGGAATCCAGACGTACGGGTCGTTCTCGAACATGGTGCGGAACCGTTCGGCATTGCGGGCTTCCTGCACGTAGTCGATCTCCTCGTAGACGGTGCGACGAAATTCCCGATAAAGGCCGTCAAGATCCATGAAACCGCGGGTATCGGTCAGGCGCTTGACCACCCGGATGACGAAGTGCAGGGTGCTAAGGTCCATGCGCACCAGGGCTTCGATATGAGGGCGCTGCACCTTGACGGCCACCGTCTCACCCGTGGCCGCCAACACGGCTTTGTGCACCTGGGCCAAGGAGGCCGCCGCCGTGCACTGCTCTTCAATCGAACTGAAAACCGCCGCCACCGGCTGCCCCAGCTCGGCCTCCAGCACTTCC
>DASYBA010000396.1:0-8979 GCA_036501005.1 Candidatus Xenobia bacterium
GTTGTTGTGCTTGCCGGAGCCGTTGATGCCGGCAAACGGCTTCTCGTGCAGCAACGCCTGCAGCCCGTACCGGCCAGCCACCCGCTTGAGCGTCTCCATGGTGACCATCTGATGATCGCTGGCCACGTTGGAGTTCTCAAAGATGGGAGCCACCTCGTACTGGCCCGGAGCCACTTCGTTGTGGCGAGTCTTGATGGGCACGCCGAGGCGGTACAGTTCCTTCTCGGCTTCGGCCATGAAGGCCAACACCCGCGACGGGATGGAGCCGAAGTAATGGTCTTCGAGCTGCTGCCCTTTCGGCGGCCGGGCCCCAAACAGCGTTCTCTCGCAGGTGAGCAGGTCGGGACGGGCCACGAACATGCTGCGATCGATCAGGAAGTACTCCTGCTCACACCCCAGAGTCGTGTAGACCCGCTTCACGCCTTGATCGGCGCCAAAGATCTTCAACACCCGCAGCGCCTGCTGCGACAACGCGTCCATGGAGCGCAGGAGGGGTGTCTTCTGGTCGAGAGCAGCGCCCGTCCACGACACGAAGGCCGTAGGAATGACGAGGGTCACGTGGTTGTCGCCACGGACCAGGAAGGCCGGGCTGGTCGCATCCCATACCGTGTAGCCCCGGGCCTCGAACGTGGCTCGGAGGCCGCCGCTGGGAAAACTCGATGCATCGGGTTCACCTTGCACCAGTGACGCCCCGGACAAGGCCAGGACCAGCCCCTGATCGTCGGGGGTGATGAAGGAGTCGTGCTTCTCCGCCGTGCTCCCGGTCATGGGTTGGAACCAGTGGGTGTAGTGGGTGGCCCCGTTCTCGATGGCCCAGTCTTTCATGGCGGCGGCCACGATGTCGGCCACCAGCGGGTCGAGCCTCTCGCCCGCCTTGATGGTGCGCATCAAGGTTTTGAAGACGGGCCGGGGGAGCCGGCGTTTCATCTCGGCCTCGCCGAACACGTCGGTGCCGTAGAACGTCTCGAGCCGGGCGGTCTCGGTCGCCTCTTTGTGGCCGCCGTTCGAAGATGGGGCCGCCGGTGCCGCCGACGGTTTCCAGGTATTGGCGTGGGGTGCGGGCTCTTTGTGCATCAGCTTCATGTCTCGCTCCTGCCTTGCAAAATGACGGACCGAGATTCCCGCAATCTCGAAGCGATCCTCCGAAAACGCAAAAAGGGCGCCGGCGGGCGCCCTTTCCATTACCGGGAGGCCTCAGGCGTCCTGGTCGCCGCCCTTGCCGTCGTCGGTCAGGGTGTCGCAGAAGGACTTGGCCAGACTGTCGGAGGTATGTCGATGCTTCTCGGCCCAGTTGACGTCGATGGCGGGCTTTTGCGCTTGCTGGGGCGCCGCCTGCGTCCGTTGCCCGCCGCCCAGCACACCCCCGGCGACGTTCAGCAGGGTGCTGCCCTCCGCGCTGCCCAGGAATTCGCCCACTGCACCCAACGCTGCAAGTGCCATTTTGAAACCCTCCGATCATCCCGTTGCGAATCGTGTTCGCAATCTCTTAACAATATTGTAACGTCACACCCCCATCCGATTAAGTGCGCGCTCTTTAACAGAACGCGAACAAATTGTAAACGTTATGTTAAACTGCCCCGACTCTCCTGGACGACGACCGCAGGTCCTATCCCAGGCGCCACAAGCGGACGGTTTTGTCCTGCGAGCCGGAGGCCATGGTCTTGCCGTCCGGAGCGAACGCCACGCTCAACACCGGGCGCTTGTGGCCACGGTACCGGCGGATCTCGTCTCCCTTGACCACGTCGAACAGGACAACCTCCCCGGCATCGGTGCCGTAGGCCATCTGCTCGCCGCCGGGGGCGAAGGCGAGGGCCAGCACCGGCACTGCCTCGGTGATGCTGAAGACCTCTTTGGCCATGCCCATGTCCCAGAACCGCACCGAATTGTCGTAGGACGCCGAAGCCAGGAGCGCCCCGTGCGGCGCGAAGGCTACTGCCGTCACCCAGTCGGTGTGGCCCGACAGATTGCCGATCGAGCGCCCGCTGCCCACCGTCCACAGGCGGATGTCGCCGTCGTCGAGCCCGGCTGACGCCACCACGTTGGAATCGGGATCGAACGCCACGCTGACCACCATGCCCTCGTGCCCGCTCAGCACCCGGAAAAGGCGGCCGCTGGCCCCACCCCAGATTTTGACCGAGTTTGCCGACCCCCCCGTCACCAGCAACTCGTCGTCCGGCGAGAACTGGAGCGAGAGCACCCCCTCACCGACCTCCAGGCGACGGACCTCCGCGCCGGTCTCCGCGTTCCAGAGGCGGAGCGTCTGATCCATGCTCCCGCTGGCGAGCATGTGCGAGTCGGTGCCAAACGCCAGGGCTCGCACCCAGCCGGTGTGCCCCCGCAGGACCTGCTGTTCGGCCCCGTTGTCCGCCTTCCACAGGCGAACGGTGCGATCATCGGAGGCCGACGCGAGCAGGGTCCCATCGGGCGAAAACGCCACCGCGCGCACCCAGTTCGAATGCCCAGTGAGAACGTCTGGTTCGGGATGGATCAGATCCGGCACCGGCGGGGGTTCGAGGGTCGCCACCCGCCCTTTGCGCCGAGACCGCACCTTTAGCATGCGGGTAAAGTCACCGATTTCCTGGGGCCGCGCCGACCAGTCCATGGACATCGCCTGCACCACCGCCCGGCTGACCGTCTCGCTGACCTCCGGATTGTACATGGTAATGCTTTCCAGGGGCAGGCCCACCGCCCGCTCCTGGGCCGAGGGCGCCACCAGGCCGGTCAACAGAAAGTACAATATCGCACCGGTCGCATAGACGTCGGTAAAGGGACCGCGCAGCGCATGCCGACTGTACTGCTCGGGAGCCGCAAAACCCGGGACCAACTGGAGGTTGTGATGGCTGGTGAGCTCGTGCAGAAACCGACGCGCCGAGCCCAGTTCCATGAGGACGGTTCGTCCATCTTCCGCCACCATGATGCCCCGCGGTCCGATGTTCTGGTGGAGATGACCGGCTTTGTGCAGCTCGGTCAGCGCCTCGCCCAGCTTGGTGACGTATCCGACGGCTTCTTCTTGCGGCGTCGGCCGAGGGCGGGCCCGCACCAGTTCCTCCAGGGTCTTGCCGCGCAGGTGCTCCATGACGACGTAGGCGGAGTTGTTCTCGTCGAACATGTCAAGAATGCGGACGATACCGGGATGCTGGAATTTCTGCAGCACCCGGGCGGATGACAAAAACCGTTCCCGGGATTGCTCGAACTGGGCGTCGTCGATGCCCGGCCCGGGCGCGACCTTGACGCCCTCCCGCGCCGAACCTTCGGGAAAGAACTCTTTGATGGCCACCGGTCGCTGCCTCTGGATCTCGCTACCCAGGTAGACGATGCTGACGCGCCCCTGCCCGAGAATCCGCCCGGCGGTGTAGCGGTTGTCACCCAGACGAACGCCGGCCCGCAGCACATGGGGCAGTTGGATGTTCTCGTTGAGCGGGCTCTTGCACGCCAGGCAGAACCCCGACTTGGCAGCCTGCTCATAGCCACAGGCCTCGCAGACGTAAATGTGCGCTTCTCCTTTGCCCTGTTCGGTATTCGACATGCCCGCCCATGTCCCCAGCACCGGACTGGACACTACTTTGCTCTCCAAGACCCCACCACCTCCTGCCGGGCACTTCTCCCACACGGCGCAGCGTGCCGCCGGTAAAGGAATCCTGCCTCTCAGGCGGGAATCATGGCGGGCGGGAAACTCTGAAAGAACTGGGGCTTGGCTCCACCGCGCTGCCAAAAGATAAATGAATCGCCCTCTAAAAGTGGCCATCGCGGCCTTCCTGTACCTCCTCGCCAACGCGGTCCTGGCCATGGCCATGTTCATGAAGCCGGATGCCCTCGGGCTGACTCCGTCATTGGGTTCGGAGCTGGTGACGGTGCTGCTGCTCATCGACGCGGTGGGCGCCGTGGTGGCATTCTTCCTGCTGCGACCCGATATGGACGTCAATCCTGCCCTCCAGCAGATTGAACAAGAACGCGAGGCCGCCATCCAGCAACGCGACGCTTTTCAGAACGCCGTGCAGGACGCAGAGCGAGACCGCCAGCGCCTCAACAACCTCTACGGCGTGGCCCAGGCCGAGCTGGAGCAGGCCAAGGTGGAACTGGCCCGAGCCAAGAGTGCCCTGCGGACCCATGACGAGACCCTGACCAGTGTTCGCCGTCAACTCGAGCAGGTGGTCGGCGCCCAGCAGCAGGCCGAAGCGACCCTCCAGGCCCGCGCCTCCGAGGTCGATCCCCTCAAGCAGTGGCGGGCCCGGGCCGAAAAAGAACTCAGCACCCTGCAACAGCAGTTGCAGGACGAAACCACCCAGCGCAGCCGGGCGGAAGCAGAGCGCAAGGCGGCCACCGACCGGCACCGTGTCCTGGAAACCCGAGTGGGTGTCCTGGAACAAGAGGTCGTGTCTCGACAATCCGTGCTGCAGGCGATTCTCGATGCCCTGCCGGACGTGGTCCTGGTCGTGTCGCCCGATCTGCGCCCCGCACTCTTCAACCACGCCGCCGTCCAATTGCTTGGCGTAGACGCCAGCGACGTCAACGTGCTCCAGGCGCTGCCCAAATACGGTCTATACCAGACCGATAGAAGCACGGTCGTTCCCCCGGATGCCCTGCCCCTGGTCAACGCGCTACGCGGACAACCCGCTCCGGCCTTGGAGCTGTTCGTGCGAAACAGCCGGCGCCCCGCCGGAGTATCGGTTCGCGCCATGGCCCGACCGTTGGGCGATGCGTCGGCCCGCAGCGCGGTATTCATCCTGCAAGAGGTGCGTTCGTCGATGTCGACGCCCGTGGCCTACCCCGCGCCCGTGGCGGCACCGGTCATCCCTCCCCGCGCCACGCCCAAAGCAGCCCCGACTGCGCCGATGGCGGCGCCGGTCGTGCCCGTCGCTCCGCCGGCGCCTCCCCCCGTCACCAACGGCCTGTCATCCCCCGTGGCGGCAGCCGAGCCGCCGGCGACCGAGCCAGCCTCGGCGCCCTCTACCGGGGCGGCCTTGCGGGTCCTTCTGGTGGAAGACAGCGCGGTCAACCAGAAACTGGGCGTGCGCGTCATCGAAATGACGGGTCACAGGGCGACCGTCGCCGGCAGCGGACTGGACGCCTTGGCCGCCATCGAGCGAGAAGAGTTCGACCTGGTGCTGATGGACCTGACCATGCCGGGCATGGGAGGTATTGAAACCACCGCCCTGATTCGGGAGCAGGAGGTCAGCGGCAAAAAGCGGGTGCCCATCGTCGCCGTCACGGCCAGTTCGAAGGAGGGCAGCCGGGAGCGCTGCCTGCAGTGGGGCATGGATGGCTACATCGTGAAGCCCCTGCAACCCAGCAAGCTCGAAGAGGTCATCCAGGTACTTTTCCACAAGGCGCCGGAGAATCCGCCGGCCCTGAAGTGAATTTCGAACCCCATTTTTGTTGAAGGGAGCGCGGCACATGGAAACTGCGGGAGGAGGCAACGGACGGATCCTGGTGGTGGAAGACAGCGCCACGCAGGCCCGCACGTTCCAGCACACGCTAGAATCGGCCGGCTACCACGTCGAGGTCGCCCGGGACGTGCAAGAAGCGCGGACTCGGCTGCATGAGAACCGATACGACGTGGTCTTGTCGGATATCCTCATGCCGGGTGATTCGGGCTACGATCTGTGCAAGGAGATCAAGTCCGATGCCCAGCTCAAGGAGCTGCCCGTCGTCCTGGTGACGTCGCTTCGTGATCCCATGGACATCGTCCAGGGCCTGGAGTGCGGGGCCGACAACTTTCTCGTCAAACCGGTCGACCCGGTCTACCTGCTCAATCGTATCGACACCGTGTTGAAGATTCGAGCGGGCGAGGTGCCGGAGGGATCCATCATCTCGTTCATGGGCAAGCCCCTGCAATTGAGCCACGACCGCCAGCAGATCTTCTCGCTCTTGCTGTCGACCTGCGAAGACATCGTGCGCAAGAACCAGGAGCTGAAGGAGCTGAGCTCCATTCGAACCCAGCTCGAGGAGTATGCTCGTCGGTTGCAGGACAAGCTGCGCAACCAGGTGGTTCGATACCGGCTCTTGTTGGAGAAGGCAGGCGACGCCGTGCTGGTCTTGGACGCCGTCGGCGCGGTGACCGAGGCCAACGGCCTGGCGGCACAATTATGGGGCCAGAGCGAGGGTGACCTGAAAGGGCATCTGTTCAGCGACCTGGTCGACCTGGGGCAGTCCATCACCAGCCTCGTCTCGCTCAAGCCGCAGACTCGCATGGTGACGACCATCAAGGGGAGCAAGGGCAAGACCATCGACTTCTCGGTGGCTCGGGTCGACACCGGAGAAGAGGAGCCTTCCTTGGTGATCGTGGCCCGCGAAGTGGAGACCAGCTCGGAAAGAAAGCCGGCCACCACGGCCTCCGCTTGATGGCGAACGCCGCGTGACGATTGCACGAGTTGCACGCTTCACGTACGTCTCGTGCTACCTGGACGATCGGCGGGTTGGGCTGGACCTGCAGCAGGTAGAGCGGGTCATCCGCGCCGTCGAGGTGACGTCCTTGCCGCAGTTGACGACGCCCTCCATCCTGGGCACCATCAACTACCACGGGCGTAGCGTCGCGGTGCTGAACCTGAGGCGCTTCCTGCGACTCCCGGAGCGAGAGGTGCTGCCGGAAGACAAGATGGTCATGCTGCACACTGAGCGGGGCATGCTGGCCGTGGTCGTCGACGACGTCGTCGACGTGATAGAAGCCTCCGAACTGGACATCCTGCAAACCGGCGGCGACGGCCGCTCCACCGGTGCGCCGCCCATGGTGCGAACCAAGGATGGGGTGTTCTATTTCCGTTCCCTGGTGGGTCTTCTCACCGAGGTAGAGTACAAGACGCTGATGCAGGCCATGGCCAGATCATGACGCCGGCCGCGCTCCATCTGCTGGCCGGCCTGGTATCTCGCCACCTGGGTCTGTTCTATCCGCCCCATCGATACGGCGACCTGGAACGCGGGTTCCGGCTCGCCAGCGCCGATCTGGGGTTCACCGACCCCGAGTACGGTGCTCTTCAACTGCTGGCCCGGCCCCTGACCCCCCGGCAAACCGATAGTCTCGCCACCCATCTGACCATCGGAGAGACGCATTTCTTCCGCCACGTGGAAGTGTTTGAGACGCTCCGCCAGACCGTGGTTCCGCAGGCGCTCAGCACGGCCCGGCGGGAAGGGCGGCGGCTGCGGATCTGGAGTGCCGGGTGCTGCTCGGGAGAGGAGATCTACTCTCTCGCCATCCTGTTGCGCGAGCTGGGGGTCCGGTCGAACGAGGTCGAGCTGCTCGGCACCGACGTGTCGCCAGCCGCCCTGCAGCGGGCTCGAGAGGCAGTCTACAGTGAGTGGTCGTTCCGGGGCGTGCCAGAAGCGCTGCGGTCCCGATATTTCGAATCTGCAGGCGAACGCCGCTATCGATTGAGACCGGAGATGCGAGAGAGCGTGGCCTTCGCCAGCCTGAACCTCGTCACGTCCACGTTTCCGGTCAACCAGGACGTGGTTTTATGTCGCAACGTCCTCATCTATTTCAACGGTGACGCCGCCAGCCAGGTGACGCAGAGGTTGTGGGCCTCCGTCCACCCCGCAGGCTGGTTCATCCTGGGGGCCTGCGAGGGTCAACTGGGCTGCGAGCTGGGCCTGCAGCCCTGGCCGCGCTGTCCCGTCGTATTCGCCAAGGGAGCCTCGCGAGAGATGCTTTGGCCCCCGCCGTTCGAAAGCCCGGCGGCACCGCAGCCCAGCTTGGCCCGGCAGGCGCGGGCCCACTGGGAGGCCGGCCACGGTCCCGACGCGGAGTCACTCCTTCTCCCTCTGGTCCAGACGGGCATGGCCGACGCGGAGACCGTCATCCTGCTGGCCCGCATCATGGCCGATCGAGGCGCGCTGGAACAGGCCGAGGCGGTCTGCCGGGACGGGCTCTATCGGCATGTCGAAGAGCCGGAGCTGCATTACCTGCTGGGCACCATCCAACAGGAGCAGGGCCAAGAAGAGCAGGCCATCCTCTCCCATCGTCGCGCGTTGCAGATCGATCGGCGGCACGTCATGGCGCTCATCTCGGCGGGCTTGCTGCTGCGGCGTCGAGGACAGCAGCGGGAGGCGCAGGAGTACTTTCACCGGGCCGCCGGCGCCTTGGAGGAATGCCCGGTAGACAAGCCTGAACAGGTCGCGGAGCTGTTGCAGTTTGTGCGGGAGGCGGGGACGTGAGCGTCAGCAAGGTAGACTGGCAGAAGGTTCACGCCCAGCTCCAGGCGACGGGCGATGCCATTCTGCGGGGCGGCAGCCCGAGCCCGGAGCAGCGCCGGTCGATCTTGCGGGAGCGGGCGCAGGAACTCTCCCAGGTGGAGGCCCAGCCCCCGGCCGGATTGCATTACATGCAGGTCGTCGGATTCCGTCTCGGCACCCGCAGCTTTGCCGTCGACGCCTCCATCGTGGCCGAGGTCTACTCCTATCGAGAGATCGTGCCGGTGCCGTGCACTCCGGCCTACATCCTGGGGCTCATCAACGCCCGAGGCCAGATTCTGTCGGTGGCGGATTTGAAGATTTTTCTCGGCCTGACGCCGACGGAACCGACGCGAGAAAGCAAGATCATGGTATGGCATTCGCCCTATGTCGAATTCGGCGTGCTGGTCGATGCGCTCTATGACGTCAAGGAAATCGTGCTGGAGAGCATGGGACAGCAGGACAAGGGCGATTTTGTTTTGGGGATGACCCCCGACGGGGTGAGCGTGGTCGATGCCCGCCGACTCATGGCGGATCGACGCCTCGTCATTGGAGAGGCATCAGGTTAGGAGGCAGCATGTCGATTTCGGAACGGAGGGGACGGAGCACCGGGGGCTGGCGCGGCCTGCCCCTTATCGAGCACCTCAGCGTGGCCGCCAAGTTCGGGTTGCTGCTGCTTTTCTTGGTGGTTCCGTTCAGCTACAGCCTGTTCTACCAGATTCGTTCGAACTGGGAGCACAGCGTGGTCTCGGCGCGCCACGAAGTCGCGGGTCAGAGCCTGATGGTGAAGGTGCAGAAGCTCAACGTCGACCTGGA
>DASYBA010000397.1:0-6544 GCA_036501005.1 Candidatus Xenobia bacterium
TCATGCGACAGGGCATGCGAGCCGACTTCCGCAAGGTCGACGCCATCAGCCTCAAGATTCGGGAACGCACCGTACAAAGTGCTCGCATTCACGTGAAAACCCGCATGGGCACGGACCTGGTGGCCACCTTCGATCCGAAGATCCAGTGGATCAAGACCAGCGGCATCATCTCTCCCTTGTACTGGGGCAACCTGCCGGGGGGCGAGGTGTTCACCGCACCCGCCCGTGTCGACGGCATCTTCGTCGTCGACGGCAGCATCGGTGACTATTTCGGCCTTCGCTACGGCGATATCGGGCAGACCCCCATGACGCTGGAGATCGCCGACAACATGCTGATATCGGCAGAGTGCGAGCTGCCTGGGCTGGCCGACGAGTTCGTCAACTACTGTCGTTCGACAGAGAACGGCGATCGGGTGGGCGAATTCGCCATGGGCACCAACCTGAACGTCTTCGAAATCACCGGCAACCTGCTCCAAGACGAGAAGATTCCCGGCGTACACATCGCCTTTGGCAACCCCTACGGCAGCCAGACGGGCGCCAACTGGACGGCCAAGACGCACATCGACGTCATCAGCCGGGAGTCGAACATCTGGACCGATGGCGAACAGATCATGGAGAACGGCATCTTCAGGGCCGACCGGCTCGGCTTCGACTACATGGAGGGCATGGACATCTGAAGACGCCGGTCGAGGCGTTCAACGACCTCCTGGCGGCGCGCCCGAAGGAAGCCTGTGAGCAGTTCGCCGAGCTTCGGTCGCGGCTCAACGATCGGGGCCTCCTGTATGCCGGGCAACCGCTGCCCACGTCGCTTCGGCCGCGCTTTTTGACGGCCGACCAGCATGCGATCGTGGCCCGGGACAGCCGGGCCATCGCCCGGGCCGCAGCCCGGTTGGAGAAGATGGCGCTCGAAGACGCCGGGCTGATGGACTTCCTGGGTCTGCCCCAGGATGAGCAGGAGGTCATTCGATATCCATCGAGCCACGTCGGAGAAGCGCCGTTTTCCCGCCTGGATGGGTTTCTCCTCGCCGACCGGGTCATGTTTGTCGAGTTCAACGTCGACAGCCCGGGCGGCGCAGCCTTTACCGACGAGATGTCGGACGTCTTTCGCCACATGCCCCTGGTGGTACAATTCCAGAAGCGGTGGCGGCTGTCGACCGCCATGTCGAGAAAGCGCATCCTGAACCTGCTGGTGGGAGCGTATCGGACAGGCTGGGGGCAGCACCGCCCGCCGCACATCGCCATCGTCGACTGGGCCGACGTGGGGACGGCCAAGGAGTTTTCCATTCTCCAGGGGTTCTTTGAACGGCAGGGGTATCCGACTCGGATTGTCGACCCTTCCCACACGACCTTGCGAAAAGGTGAATTGTGGGCGGGAGACTTTCGCATCGACATCGCCTACAAGCGGGTGGTGACCCGGGAGTTGCTGGATCGGGCGGCAGACTGCCGCGACTTTCTGCGGGCCTGTCGCGAGGGCACCGTGTGCCTGATGAACCCGTTCCGGGTCAAGGTGCAGACAGTCAAAGCGGTGCTCGCCGCCCTGTGGGACGACCGCTGGCACCCGCATCTGCCGGCCGACCTGCAAGCAGCCGTGCGGCGCTGCCTGCCGTGGACGGCCCGCGTCACCGACCGACTGGTGGACCGTGTGCTCCGCGAGCAGACCCGCCTGGTGCTCAAGCCGAACGACGAGTACGGCGGGGCGGGCGTGACCTTGGGCTGGACGGTGGCTCGAGCAGCGTGGGAGGCGCGCCTCTCGGACGCGGTGCGAGACGGCGACATCGTCCAACAGCGAGTAGAGCTACCGCGAGAGGTCTTTCCCTGCATCGAAGGGCACCGCCTGACCTTTCCCGAGGTCTACGTCGACTGCGACCCTTACTTCTATGCCGGGCAGATGGGCACGATCGGGACGAGGTTTTCGTCCGAGCCCGTACTCAACGTAAAGACCGGCGGGGGCGCCGCGCCGACCTTCCTGGCGGTGCCTCGGTAGGCAAAATCTGCCGCAGCGTACTGACGGGAGAGTGGCAACTTTTCATACCCGGGCGTGAAGGCCATGGGGGGGAGGTGACAGAATTCCCGACCCGTCATTTCTGTCCATGGAGGTCCTCATGCTCAAATTCGTCTGCTGGCTGGTGGTGTGGCACACCCTCTTGTGCCTCGGTATCACCATCGGATACCACCGGCTGCTGACTCATCGCTCGTTCCAGTGCCCGCGCTGGATCGAGTACGCGTGGGTGACCCTGGGGTGGGCGGCGCTGATGGGGCCGCCCATCAGTTGGGTGGCCGTACACCGCTTCCACCACGCCAACTCGGATGAGGTCGAGGACCCGCATTCGCCGGTGCACAAGGGATGGTGGTGGAGCCAGGTCGGCTGGATCGCGGCTCGGGCCCAGGAGAGGAAGCTGTGGATGGCGGGCGCCCTGGCGGATCGTGCCCATGATTGGCCGAACTCCTACGACAATGATACCCCGTTCATGCAGAAGTATGCCAAGGACATCCACCTGAATCCGTACTACCGTCGGTTGGACTTCGTCAACAGCCTGATTTTCCTCGCCATCACCGCCGGACTCATGTTCCTGGTCGGCGGCTGGCCCGCCATGCTGGGCCGCCTGGTGGCCGCGCTGACGACCATGTGGGTGACCTGGTACGTGAACTCCTACGCCCACACTGACGGCTTCGGCTATCGTAACTTTGAGACCCGGGATGCGTCACGCAACGTGTGGTGGGTGGCTCTGCTGACCCAGGGCGAAGGGTGGCACAACAACCACCACCACCGTCCCCTGTCGGCCCGTCATGGCATGCGCTGGTGGGAGTTCGACCTGTCGTGGTGCGTGATCCGCACCATGCAGGCGCTCGGCCTGGCTCGCAAGGTCTACGCCTACACCTACGAACAGGCCCTGGATCGCAAAGAAGTGCGCACTGCCGCATGAACGTCTATGTGCCCGGCAGCTACAATCAGTGGAACCCGACGGATCCGAGCGTCCGTGCCGAGCAGGAGGAGCGGAAGCGCTACGTCTTCCACCGGGTGCTGCCCCGGGGCATCCATCGCTTCAAGTTTGTCCTGGATGGCGACTGGTCCAGCAGTTGGGGCGCGAGCGGCCAGCAGCGAACGGTGGCGCCCAGCTCGGGTGCGCTGGCGGCTGATGGCGACAATATCGTCGTCAACGCCCCCGATGGCGGCAGTTACACGTTCACCCTCGATCTGGCGAAGCAGCGCTGGCAGGTCGAAGCGGCCCCGCACGCCAGCGGGTTTGCCGAAGCGCTGAACGGCACCACCCCCCACAGCCGTCTCCAGGTGCTCCTCAAGGCCCTGGCCGCGGTCAACGGCAACGGATTTCCCGAGGCGATGGTGCGAGACGTCGAGCAGATGCTCCTCACCGGTGAGCACCGAGGGGCCCTGCCCTTGCGGGCGGGAGGCCGAGCTTTGCTGGCCTGCCTCGGGCAGCCGTGGGAAGACATCCAGGTCGCGGCCTCGTGGCAGGAGTGGGGGCGCCAGCTCATCAACCTCCGCCACGTCCACAACACCAGTCTGCACGCGGCGGTGGCGACCGTGCCGGCCGGCATCCATCAGTACAAGGTGGTCTATAACGGCCAGTGGACGAAGGATGCCGCCAACCCGTGGATCGCTCCCGACCGCATCCCGGTGCCGAAGTTCCAACTGGGCGAGTTCAACTCGGTGCTAGGCGTCGACGAGAGCCCGCTGCTCTCGGGGCGCAACCTGCTCTGGTATCCAGGCTTCGAGAGTGTCCATATGGGCAACGGCCGGGACATCTTCATCTGGCTCCCGCCCAGCTACCTCGAGAGTGGCACCCGCCGGTATCGAACGCTGTACGTGCTGGATGGCAACGAGTTCATGACCCGCAGCTTCCTGCACGAGAGCGTGCTGGAGATGGCTCGGGCGGGGGACATGGAAGACTGCATCCTGGTCTTCGTGACGTTTCACAGCAACAACGAGCGTCTGGCCGAGTTTTCCGACCCCATCTTGCGCCAGCACTATGCCCACTTTTTTGTCGACGAGCTGGTGCCCTATATCGACAGCCAGTTCCGCACCTCGGCCAAGGCGACCGAACGCGGCATCTGTGGCGTGTCGCTGGGGGGCAACTTCTCGTTCTACCTGGCCTGGTCGCACTCCGACGTGTTTGGCTGGGCCGGGGCGCAGGGCGCGTCGTGGGGCTGGAACCAGTGGGACATCATTCGACTGTACCAGTCGGAGCCGGCCCGCCCGATTCGTCTGTACCTCGACAGCGCCGTCGGCGAGGGCGAGAACGACGACAGCGGCATGGCCAGTCGCCAGACCGCCAGCGTGCTCAAGGAGCAAGGCTACCCGGTGACGCACATGGAGGCGCAGTGGCAGCCCCACGACTGGCCCTCGTGGAAGCTTCGCCAGCCCCACATGCTGCAAGACTTCGCCCCCGTCACCACCAGACAGCGGCGCCGAACCTCCACCCCCGCCTAGACGCAGGGAAGAAAAAGCTCGAAGCGGCTGCCTTTGCCCAGGCGGCTGGAGACGCGGAGGTCGCCGTTGTGCGCCTCCGCGATACGCTTCGAAATGGCCAGTCCCAGGCCGCTGCCCGGGGTCGCCCGCGCCCGGTCGGCTCGCCAGAAGCGCTCGAAGACGTGGCCCAGGCCTTCGTCCGATATGCCGATACCGGTATCTTCGACAGCCAGGATGAAGCCGCCCGGGGACGACCGAGGGGTCAGCTCGACAGTGACCTTGCCCTTCTCGGTATATTTGATCGCGTTTTCGATAAGGTTGCGTAGAAGCTGTTGCAACTGCCCGACGTCTCCCTGCACGACGGCCGGTTCGCCCGCGCCGGGCGCCATCAGCGTGAGGCCCTTGTCCGACGCCATCTTGTCAAAGTCGGCGACCATGCATCGCGTCAGCTCCCGCAGATCGATCGGCTCCCGCACCGGCTCCGCCGCCAGTTGCAGCGCGTCCTGCCGGGCCAGGAAGCTGAGGGCCTGGACGATCTGTGTCATGCGGTCGATTTCCTCGATGGCGCTCTTGACCGTGTTCTGATAAGACTCGGCGGTGCGGGGACGGGAGAGGGAAACCTCCATCTCGCCGCGCAGGATGGTCAGGGGGGTGCGCAGCTCGTGGGAAGCGTCGGCCGCGAAGCGCTGCTGGGCATCGGCGAAGCGCTGCTGGGCCTGGAAGGTGCGGTTGAGACGTCCCAGCATGAGGTTGAGGGTGCGGACCAGGTGGCCGATCTCGCTGTCCGTCTCGGTGGTGGGGAGGACGACGTCGAAAACGTTGTCGGCATTGAGGGTCCCGGCCTCGGTCGCAATGCGTTGGATGGGCTGGAGCGTCCGGCCCACCAGGATCCAGCTTCCCAGGGCCGCCAGGGCCAGCAGAGACAGGAGCCCCAGGCCGAGCGCCAGAGACAGGTTTTCCACCAGGTCCTGGTAGTGATCGTACGGCACGGCCACCTGCAGCCACAGTCCGGTTCGCCCTCCCGCAATGCGTCGGGTCAACACGCGCATCTTGCGTTCCTCGTCGGGCCCGGCGAACGTGAGGGAAGCGTCCTTGGGATCGCTCTCGTCCATCAGCGCGTCGAGCGCCGGCAGGAGCGTGGGGTGGTGCTCCAGGTCGGGGGAGGTGGCCAGGACTCGGTGGTCGCCTCGGGTCAGCACTCGGATGTAGATGACCTGGAACAGCAGCCGCCCCAGGCCCGTCTGTGGCTCGGTACCGGGTGCCATGGCGGGAGACAGCACGGCGTCTCGCACATCGCCAAGGTCGGGGCCGTCCTGGCCATTGGCGCTGTCTGCAATGCGCTGCGCCTCGACCGTGAGGAACAGGTCGGTCTGACTGCGCAGGCCCCAGTGGGCCCCGCAGGAGAGCACCAGAAACCCGACCAGCAGCACCAGGGCCAGAACCCCGCTGTACCAGGCGGTCAGGCGAACACGAAGGGAGCGGGTCCAGCGCCAGCGTCGAGGGAGCGTGTACCCTTCGGTGATGGGGGTGGGGCTGTAGCGGAGCCCCTTTAGCAGGCGTCCTCCAGGGAGAGCCGGTAGCCCACGCCGCGCACCGTGTGGATGAGCTTGCGGGGGTGCTGTTTGTCGATCTTGTTGCGCAGATAGTTGATGTAGACGTCAACGACGTTGGTGCCCGTATCGAAATTCAAATCCCAGACGTGCTCGGCGATGAGTGAGCGAGACAGCGTCTTGCCGCAGTTCCGCATGAGGTATTCGAGAAGGGCGTATTCGCGGGCGGAAAGGTCGATATCGTCCTTGCCCCGGGTGACGTGCCGGGTGATGGGGTCGAGCGTCAGATCCGCCACCTTGAGAACTGGAACGGAGGTCGCCCCACGGCGGAGGAGGGCCCGCACCCTCGCCATCAGCTCGCCCAGGGCAAACGGCTTGGTCAGATAGTCGTCGGCGCCGGTGTCCAGGCCCGTGATACGGTCGCCCACCGCGTCCTTGGCGGTCAGCATGAGGATGGGGGTCTGCTTGCCTTCCTGACGCAAGGTGGCGCAGACGCTGCGGCCGTCTCTCTTGGGCAGCATCCAGTCCAGCACGATGGCATCGTAGGTCACGGTCCGAGCTTTCT
>DASYBA010000398.1:0-4340 GCA_036501005.1 Candidatus Xenobia bacterium
CGGCAGGCTGGCGATGTCCGGAAAGACCGAGGCGACGCCCAGGTGGAAATGATTGGCCGCCAACATGTCGCGGATGGATTGCAGGTAGTGGATGTTGGTATCGGTCAGCGTATCGGTTCCAAACGGATCGGCATACGGCCGCAGGAAGATCATGCGCACGTTGCGCTCTCGCACGCCCAGTTGGAACATGTCCAGGGCGTCGGGAGGCGGCACGCGGGCCAACTGGGCCGGCGCGATGGACTGCACGCGCACCGCCATCCGGCAATAGCGCTGCGCCAGGTACTCCTCGCCTTTCAAGGCCGACTTGGGCGACGGCACCTCGACGATGCCCAGGCGGAGACCGTGGGCATCCAACTGCTTGAGCACCTCGTCCATGCACGCTTCGACGGGATAGCCCAAGGCTTCGTTGCGAATGCCGCCAAACACCACGTAGTCGGCCTTCGGCATGGCGGAAAAGTAGCCGTCGATGAGCCCCGGCCCAAGATTGGTCTTGTTCTCCGGGCGCAGGACGATGTTGAAGCCCATGCGGCGGAAGTGATCCACCAGGGCCGAGGAAAACCCCAGGCCCACGCTGTTGAGGAAACGGCCCGAGCCGACGACCTCGATGATGCGGGGCTGGGAAGACGAAGCGTGGGTGCTATTCGCGGGCCGTCCCCACTCCGTGACCTTGTCGGACCCGACCAGCAGCTTGCACATGGTCATCAGGTCTTGGAAGGTGTCATCGTCGTACACCACCAGATACTGCCGAACAGCCACGGACAACGCGCCCTCCGGCAGGTTTTCCAAGGTTCGATACTTGGGCAGGTCCGTGCCCGAGTAGAGCTTGACGTGTCCGTTCAGTTGCAGCGTGGAAAGGTAGTTCTCGTTGAAGGCGACCGCCGATGCCCCGCTGGCGAGCTGATCCTTGAAGCCAGCGTCTTCTTCAATGCCCTGGGCATGGAAGTATTCGCTATAGGCGTCATAGTCGAGGGCGGTCTCGACCGTGCGGCTGGCTCGCTCCATGGCGATGCGCCGCGGCAGCACCCAGCAGACCGCGGTGACGAGGCCGACGGCCACCAGGACGATAAGGATCAGGCGGCTATTTGCTTTGTCCACGAGTCATCGCCACCACGGCACTGACAGCCTTCATGCCCCGGCGATCGGAGGCCGGGGAGAGGATGAGGTGGAGCGGCGGGATGACCTCGCCATCCAAGAGTTCTTTGCCCGCCGTGAGGTCGATGAGCCCTTCCTTCTCGTTGCCGACCACCACGGCCTGACCCTTGCGAATCACCACGGTGGATCCGACGTCGAGACTGATGGTCTGCCCCTCGGCCAGATTGGTGTACTGCCAGGCGTAGAGCGACTCGAGGTAGCTGCGGCTGATGAGCGGATCCTGCGGCGAGCCGGGCTCGGCGGCCTGCAGGGGGCCCAGCATGGCGAGGACCAGACCGGTGATAAGCAACCGTTTCATGTCTTGTCTCCGTCGACATCGTCGTGCGGCGTCGGGGGCGGTTGCGAGGGCCGCTTGCGCCCAATGCGCCGCACCGATTGTTTGGCCTGCGCGAGGGCTTCCCTGCGGGCTCTGGATAGAATCTGCCGATACTCGTGGGCGCTCAGCTTGCGGCCGCTCTCGTAGAACCAGCGGGCGCTCTCGCCCACCGCCCAGGTGCCGGAGTAGGCGACGGTCGCCTTGATGGCGGGCCCGGCCACCGGAATCAAGCCCACCGCGGTGCGGCTCAACTGGCGAAAGCCGATGCCGCTGCCGACCACAGGCAAGAGCTCCTGCATGCGCTCCCAGAAGTTGATCTCCAGACCGTACATGCCGGCGATCTGCAGACACAGCTTGAGCTGATTGGCGGTCATCACGACCATCTCGCCGGCGGCCGCCAGCGTGCTGGCCAGAAAGCCGATGATGGGGATGGTCGACGGAATGGCGGAGGCCAGGGCGATGGCAAAGTTCTGCCGCGACACCTTGGTGATGAAATGGCGGGCGACGCCCTTGCGCCAGAAAACCAGGCGGCGGCCGAGGGGCAGGGCGACCGGCTCCAGCTCGCCGGCCCAGGTGGAGAGCACGGGGCGAATGTCGTCCACCGTCAAGTCCCCGACAAAATAGAAGGGACGAAGGCCCATCTCGGTCTGGATCTCGCGGGCCTCCAGCCGCACGGAGTGGCGGAAGGGACCGTGGCACAACACGAGGTGCGGCAGATCCTTGGGCAGACGCTGCCGCACCTGATCGAAAAGCGACGCCTGCACGCCCGCCTCGTCAACCACCACGATGACGGCGTTCATGTCCGCCAGGCGCAACGTCCAGTCGGAAGCCACATCGAGACAGACCACGATCTTCTCGATGGACTCGACCCGGGGCGAGCCGGTGAGGAGAACCTCGCGAAGCTGGGCGGTCGGCTCGGGTCGTCCCAGCAGGGCGAGCTTGACGGGTCGGTCGATGCCTTGCTGCAGCTCGGACACCTTGAAGCGCTGGCTGAAAACCTGGTAGAGCAGCTTGATGGTGGCGTCAGAAGTGGCCATGCCCCGGTCTTGGATGTCGCGTCGCGGGCTCCTGCCACCATGCAGGGGCGGTCGGGGGTCGGGCTAGAATAACTTTCAAGCATCTCGAGGAGGTTTTCGCATGCCCAAGACACTGGACGAACCCCGCACCGGACTGCCCGATCTGATCGCCAACAAGCAGGTCGAGCTGGAAAAACTCAACAACAAGATTGCCGACCTGGACGACCCGGAGTGGCTCGCCGACAAGAAGCAGAAGCTGCGGGACAAAGCGGAGCTGGTCGAGCAGGAGCTGAGCATCCTGCTGGGCGCCCATTCGCAGCTCAAGAAGAAAGCTAGTTAGGCAGCTCTTCCAGCGTCGTATCGGGTGCGGTCGACATGCGGATTTCGAGGCGCCCCGGCGTTCGACAGCGAAACTGCATGCCCAGCGCGCTGGTGAGCCAGCCTTGAGGGTCGGGTGCTCGCGGTTGATAGGCGCCCTCGACTAGCGAATAGAGCTCCGGCTGTTTGCTGTCCCTGTCGATGATCCACATGTCGGGCACTCCCAGCCGGGCGTACCATTCCATTTTGTCTCTCGACTCATCGTAGGGGCTCTCGATCTCTACGACGCAGTCAGGCGCCCCCTCGAAATAGACATCCTTGTCAGTGTAGAAACGGCCAGGGGTCAAGAGTAACAGGTCAGGCCCCCGGTAATCACTGGGCCATCCCCCAGCCCGAACAAGATTGACGTTGTGGTAGACCTTGTTGCCAAGTGGCCGCGCCCAGTGCTGTCGCAACCACGACTCCAGGGCCCCCTCCAACTCCTGGTGGCCTCGACTTGGCATTGGCGGCATGTGCAGTACGCCCTCCCACATCTCGTCCCACTGGTCTCCGTCCGTCTTCTTGCGCCAGGCCAGAAGATGTTCGGGGACCTCACACATCACCGCTTTCATGACACACCTCCATCCCCGGGATTGTACCACAGCCCTGGCAAAGGCGAAAAGGGAGCGGCGCATGCCGTGGGCAACTATCGAGCATGAAAAACGCCGTTCCGAACCCTATTGGCATCACGATTGAACAGGACAGCTCGGGCCAGTTGACCATGAAGGTGGACCTGACCCTCGACGCGGTCGGCCTACGCGCTCGCTTCCGCGGCCTCATGCTTCATATGCACAATGTCTCGGAGCCGGTCTTCTGGGACTTATCGGGGAAGAACCCCGACTTCATCAAGACTTTTCCCTGCGTGAGCGCACCGCCCCGCATCTGCATCACGGCCTACGGGATCACCCCCGACAATGCCCTCCACCTCGTCTTCCGCAACTGGGGCACCCCCGCCGACGGCCTGAAGCTCTTCCCAGAAAACTAACGCCAGGGCCCCAGCGAAGCGAGGGGGGCGGAGCCCGCGCAGCAGAGCCCGCGAAGCAGAGCCCGTCGAGGTGGACGCTGGCTAGTAGCCGCGAAGCAGATGCCGCAGGACTCCCCCAAGCTGCCAGCCGGGGGGGCCCCCAGCGCAGCGACTGGGGGGCGGAGCCCTCTAGACTGGGGGGCGGAGCCCTCTAAGCTAAGGTGAGCGGACCTCGGCGAACGGGTAGACGGTGGAGTCGCTGCCTCGATCTGAGGCGCCGCCGACCAGCAGGCCGATGATGCGCGCCCCGTCGGCGCGGTCACCGAGGCAGGCTTCCATCTGCTCGTCGTCCACCACCACCACCGGGCAGCTCGGGCAGTAGCCCGCTTTGTGAAGATAGGTGCCGAACTGCTGGCCATGCCCCTGCACGACCACCGGGGCCACCAGGGTGGCCAACGGAATATGGCACTCCGGACAGGTGGTGGCAGGCTCTTCCAGCCACCAGGCCACCGATCCCGGCAGAAGATGCTCGGGT
>DASYBA010000399.1:0-6234 GCA_036501005.1 Candidatus Xenobia bacterium
ATTCCGCACGCAGTCTTGAATGCTGACGACGTCAAGAACAACACCGAGGCGGAGAACGAGATTCTCCAGCGTGCGGGCCGGGTAGGCGCCGTGACCGTGGCCACCGACATGGCGGGGCGAGGCGTGGACATCCGTCCCGACCTCTATGACGATCAGCGACTGGCCGAAGCGGTGGCCAAGGCGACTCAACCGGTCGCCATCTTGGCGGTCGACGCCCATGAAGCTCAGCGGCTGGCCGGGGGCCAGTTCGACAAGCTGCCCATCCTGACGCCCGGCATGGCTGCACCCCAGGGGGCGGTCGTGCTGAACGAGGCTGACTTCGCCACCGGTGGTCTGCTGGTGTTGGGGGCGGAGCGGCACGACTCTCGCCGTATCGACAACCAATTGGTGGGACGGTCCGGGCGCCAGGGCGAGCCGGGGACGACCCAGTTTGCCGTTTCGTTAGATGACCAGGTGATCCGCGACTACGCTCCCAAGGGGTTGAAGGGCTGGTTGTCGCACCACGGCAAGGGCCATGAAGCCGACGGGCGCGGGGCCCACATGGTCAAGAAGGCGCAGAAGAAGGTAGAAGAGGTCCACGCTTCGCAGCGGGAGACGACCGCCAAGTATGAGGGGCCGGAGGCCATACAGCGCCAGATCATCTACGACGACCGCCGCAGCATTCTGGATGGCCACGATTTGACGCCGCAGATTCTCAAGTGGGCCGGCGCCGCGGTCGATACGCTGGCCGAGCCCTACCAGGGTCACGGGCTCTTCCATCGCGACGGCATCAGCCGAGACGATGCGATGGTGCTAGCCGACTCCGTGCACGACATGTTCGGGGTCACGGAGGGTTTATCGCCAGAGGGCGGCAGTCTCGAACATACCGTGACGGCCCTGAAAGATGAGGTGCACCACCTGTACCAGCGGCGTGAAACCGATGCCGGCGGACCGGAGGCCATGCAAGACAAGGCCCGCAAGGTGTTCATCGACGCTCTGGACAAGGGATGGAGCGAACAGATCGAAGACCTGGGCAACCTGCGAGACGGCATCGGCTACCGGGGTCTCGCCCAGGTCCAGCCCGAGGATGCCTACAAGATTGAGGCCCGCCGCCTGTTCGACGAGATGCAGGTGCGAGTCGAGAGCGAGACCCTGGAGAACATCTTCAGGCCTGCTTGACGGCCGAGTGGTGGCTTCTGGCCGCTCCCTGCCAGCTCGCCAACATGTCGCCCCAGCCCGTCTGACTCGGCAGCTCCAGGGCCTGGTAGGCTTTGGAGGGCCGCCGCGGGCTGAGGTCTATCGAAATGCCGTGGGCGCCCGGGTAGTCGGCCGAGTGTTGCTCGTCGAGTACGACGTTCGATACGGCCTGCTTGACGGCGTCGGCGGCCCGCTTGAGCTTGGGGTTGGCCGTCGCAAGATGGTCGGCAAAGTCGTACAGATCGTTGGTGTCGTCGAACTTCTGGCTCGCCTGGGCGGCGGCCCGGGCGGCCGCCGGCGCCATGCTTTTCTCCGCGGTGGTGAGCTTGCGGAGCGCGGAGGTCAGGGCCGGTACCTGGCTCATGTCGAAGGCCGATAGCGTGGGGAGGTCTTCCTGGTCGCCGCGGGCGTCGCCGACGATGCGGTGCGCGAACGACTGCGGGCTCATGTCGCGGCGGCTGTGGGCGGCTTTCTGGAACGATTGTAGCAGGTCCGGCGAGAGGATGCGGTTGTAGGGCCAGCCACTTTCACCCTCCGTCTCTTCCGAGGCGACCATGAAGGCGGCTTCGTTCTTGAGTTGGTCGGCCACTTCAGCGTTGGCCATCAGGCAGGCGTCGAAGCCCAGCACGTCGAGCTTCTTGCCGGTGGCCTGACGAGCCGTGGAGAGGGCCTTCTCGATCTGGGGCAGGCTCATGGACTTGCCGGAGCCGTCGTCGTTGATGGCTCCTCTCCAGGCGTCGCCGTGGTCCGATATGACCAGCATGACGTGGCGGGCCGGATAGTTCTTGATGCCCCACTGGATGAAGTCGGAGAGCTGCTGGGGGTCGGCCATGTCGACGTCGCCCATCTTCTGCAGGGTGTCGACGCCGTTCTTCTTGACGTACAGTCTATCGCAGCCCTGGGTGCCGCCGCGATCGAACTGCGAGACGATGTTGACGTCAGGCGAGGAGCCGATCTTCTCGCATTCTTCCAGGTTGTTTTGCAGATCGTCCTTGAGGTCGTTGTCGCCGGCCTGGTACATCAGGATGGTCCAGGCGGCGGGACGCGGGCGGGAAGTGACAACCACTGGGCAGCCTCCGTATCTTGCTGCCTCCGATCTCTTCCAGTGTAGTGACCGGAGAGGACCGGATGGTTACCAAATTGTTAACGTTGTTAAGATCTTGTTGTTTGCGGATTCTTAACGGGGCGGACTGACCCGCGCAGCCTGCTGGGAGACTTCGGCCAGCTTGTCGGAGCCGGTCAGAAAGGCGTCGAGGGGAAGGTTCAGGCCGGCCGGGTCGTTGGCCCGGATCGCGCGCCACATGCCGTTGAGGCCTTCGGCCATCTCCTGGACCCCGGTCTTCATCATGTCCTGGGCCCAGCGGGTGGCCTCGAGATCCTCTGCACTGCCCGCCACCTCGGCCGGATTCACCTGGTGCAACTGGGCCCACAACGCGTGGCTCTTCTCTTCCAGGTGCTTGAGCATGCCGGCCAGTTCGGACAGCGGGGAGCGGTCGCTTTGCACCGCCGCCACCAGGTCGACCAACGGCTGGGTGGTCTCGGTCATGACGTGGCCGGTGGCGCGGACGTCGTCGGCCACTCGCAGATCGATGGTGGCGGCAGCCGGTTCCTCAAAGGTCTGGGGCAGTGCCATCTGGCATTGGCCGCAGCGTCGGGCCGAAGACTCGTTGTCGGCCCCGCAGCGAGGGCAGGATTTGACGCGGCCGGCCTGCTCGGCCTGATCGAAGGCCTCCTGCAGGACGTAAAGCCGCTTGACGGCCTGATTGGCTGTCTCCAGTCCGTTTCGAATATGCTGTGGATTGCCATCGTGGAAGTATCTATCGGCTTCCTGGAGGCCCTCGAGGTGTTGTGCCCCGGCGGCCCGCATTTCTCCACGCTGCGCGTCGGTGGCGCCGGGTGGGGGGCGCAGGGCGGCCACCGCGGTGTGATGCCGGGTCAGGTTGGCGGCCAGGAGCGGCTGGAAGATGGCCGGATCCATGCGCCGGTCGGCGACGGCCAACCCGACCCGCATCAATTCGTTGATGAAAGGCGATGGCGACAACTGGGTCTCGCTCACCTCCCCGGCTTGAATGCGGTCGGTCACGTCGAAGGCCTGGGCGGTGGCGGCCATGAGATTCTCAACGACCGTATCGAGTCGGGCCCAGTCGCCGGCTTCAAGAAGTTGACCGAATTCGGTGAGTCGTTGATGCATGAGGTCCAAGGCGCTCTGCAAGGCGGGCGCATTGCTGTGCATGGTGGAGCCGGGCGGGGCGACCGTGATCTGGTGTATGATGACCGGCTGCATGGTGTGTTCGAGAAACGAGACCGTCTGTTGGAACGCCTCGCTGACGGCCTGTTCGTCGGCCTGGCCCTCCTGGTATCTGTCGACCGCACCGATGAGCGTATTGATTTGGGTGGAACGGGTCAATTCTCTTGCCATGGACACTCCGTATTGGACGCAAAAAAGGCGCCACCCTGCCTCGGGTGGCGCCTTTGTGAGGGAGATTTAGAAGAGGGACTTGAGGCCGCCCACGATGGCGCCGCCGATGGACCCGGCGACCTTGCCCACTTCGTGGCCCACGCCGCCGCCCAAGAGGCCGCCCACCAGGGCGCCCCCGATAGTGCCGATGCCGGGGCAGATGGCCGTGCCGACTGCGGCGCCCACGCCAGCACCGCCTAGACCACCGAGCAGACCGCCGGCGGCTCCGCCGATCTGGCCCCCCATGTAACTGTCCGCCATCATCCCCATCGAGCCCATGCCGGGCATGCCCATGCCCATTCCCATACCCGGCATGCCCATACCCGGCATGCCCATACCCGGCATGCCCATGCCCGGCATGCCCATGCCCGGCATGCCCATACCACCCATCATGGGGTTGCCCATCATCGGGTTCATCATCATCGGGTTCATCATCATCGGGTTCATCCCAAAACCTGCCACGTTCGCTACCTCCTGCCACGCCTTCTGAACTCCATCATAGGGCCTCCATGATGACAATTCATTGGCGCGATGTAAAAATCGGTGTGCAAAGCCTGGGAAGGTTCCTTAACGAATGAGGTCGTACAGGCTGGCGTGCACGTACGCTGGCTCCTCCTGGGCCTGATCCTGGCGGTACCTGCCTCGGCCGACCCGCTGAGTCTGCGGGCCGCGGTAGAGCAAGCCGTGGCGCACAATCCGTCGCTGTTGGCCTCCCAGGCCCAGGTGGCGGAAGCGGAAGCCGAGGTGCGGCAGGCTGGGCTGGTCGCCAATCCCGAACTGGGGGCGCAGCTTCGTTTTCCGAATGAGCGGGGGTTTGTGAACCAGAGCGACTATTCGCTGACGTTCGACTTTTTGTCGCTGGGCTTGCGACCGCCTCGGCAACGACAGGCCTGGGTGCGGTTGGAACAAGCTCGAGCCCGCGCGGGGCAGTCGGTGGTGGATCTGCAGTGCCAGGTTCGTCAGGCCTGGTATACCCTGGCGGCCGCCCAGGAGGTGGCTGCCTTGCAGCAGACGGTCGCGACGGCGTCGCAGGGGGCGGCTGACCTGGCGGAGCGGCAATACGCGGCGGGCAACATCAACGAGCTGGACCTTCAAAGACAAAGGGCGGCTTCCGGCCAGGATCAGCTTGATCTGGAACGGGACTCCGGGGACGTGCGGGAGGCCCAGCAGCATCTGGCCGTGTTGATGGGGGGGGGCGAAGAAGCGACAGCAGGGCCCTTGCCGGATGTGCCGGTTGGGGAGCCCGATGCCCCTGTGGCCCAGGCCGATCAACGGGGCGACGTCGTGGCGGCTCGCTTGGAAGCGCAGGCGTTGAGCGAAAGTCGAACCGTCGCCCGTCGGGAAGCCGGGTGGGGGCAGATTCGGGGCGGCATCAGCGCCGGACAGGAAGTCGAAGGGGTGGGCCTGCTGGGTCCGACCCTGCAGTGGACGTTGCCCCTCTTCAACCAGAACCAGGGCGAAGTGGCCAGGATTGACGCGGAGATGGGCGCCAGCCAACGGCAGGCCGATGCGGCGTCGCAGCAGGCCCGGCATGAGGTCCAGACGGCGTGGACGCAATTGCACGTCGCCCATCGTCTGGTGGACATGTATCGAACCGAGCTGGTGCCGTCTCGGGAGAAGATTGTCGAACATGGGCAACTTTATTACAACAACATGCAGTTGAACGTCTACCAGCTCCTGGCCGACCGCCAGGCCTTGGCGCAGGCCCGCCAGCAGGCCATCCTGGCCCGGCGGGACTATTGGATGGCGGCCGCCGCGCTGGATCGGGCGGCGGGGAAGGTATATCGAAATGAGTGAGTTGAGTCGTCGTGATTTGCTGCTCTCAGGGGCTCTGCTGGCGGCGGGGGCCAGCCTGCCGGCGCGGGCGTCAGGAACGCATCCTGCGGTCGTAACCCCCAACGGGGCCAGCCTGCCCTGGACGATGGAGGGCGGCGTGAAGGTGTTCCACCTGGAGGCGGAGCCGGTCGAGCATGAGCTGCTGCCTGGTTTGAAGGTTCACTGCTGGGGCTACAATGGGCGCACACCTGGGCCGACCATCGAGGCGGTGGAGGGGGACCGGGTTCGACTGTTGGTGACGAACCGGCTGCCCGAGGCGACCACGGTGCACTGGCACGCCATTCGGTTGCCGAACGGCATGGATGGGGTGGCCGGCCTGACGCAGAAGGCTATCGAACCGGGCGAGACGTATGCGTATGAATTCACGCTGCGGCAGAACGGGACGTTCATGTACCATCCGCACTCGGATGAGATGACGCAGATGGCGCTGGGCATGATGGGGTTCTTCATCGTCCATCCTCGCCAAGGGCCGCAGGTGGACCGGGACTTTGCAATATTTCTGGCCGAGTGGGACATTCCGCCAGCGACGGCCCGGCCGAACGTGCTGGCCATGACCGACTTCAACTACTTCACCTTCAACAGCAAGGTGTTTCCGGCGACCGCCCCGCTGGTGGTGGGATTGAACCAGCGGGTGAGGATTCGCTTCGCCAATTTGAGCATGGATAGCCATCCGATACACTTGCACGGCCACATCTTTCGGACGACGGGAACCCCCGGAGGGAGAATTGCGGAATCTGCTCAAGTGGCGGAGGCGACCGTGAACG
>DASYBA010000400.1:0-3019 GCA_036501005.1 Candidatus Xenobia bacterium
AGAAGTGCTGCAGCGCATGCTGCACCTGGACTTCGTGCAGGTGGCCATCGCCCATCCCAGATTCCGATGGGACGCAACCTGGGAACGAGGCCGCCGCGTTGCCCCGGGCACCGCCGACCTGAATCGCCCCGGCCTCCTGACCATCCCGTTGGGCATCGATGCCGCCACCGGAGCCCTCCAGGTCAGTTGCGCCCGCCCGGACTTTCCGGACAGTGGAGACCATCTGCTTCTGCATCTGGCCGCCAACCACATTGTCACCTTCGTGGCTCGGCGTGCCGCAGAAATGGCACGCGAGCGCACCCAGCGGGAGTTGGTGGTGCTCGCCAAGGCCGGGCGCCTGCTCTCCGAGTCTCTCGACTACCAGGCCACGTTGCGGGCGGTCGCCCACCTGCTCGTGCCCGGCCTGGCCGACTGGTGCAAGATCCATATCGTGGAAGGTCGTGAAATTCGCAACGCGGCCAGTCTGCACGCCAGCCCGGAGAAGGCCCCCCTGCTCGACGAGCTGATGTCGGAGTATCCCCCCGCCTGGGACTCCCCTTCCCCGTCGTCGCAAGCTATCGAAACCAGACGCTCCGTCCTGCTCCAGGAGCTGGACACCGACGGCCGTCGCAAGCTGGCTTTGGATGCCCGCCACCACCGACTGTATGAGGAATTGGGCACTTCCTCCTTGATTGCCGTGCCGCTCATGGCCCGCGGCCAAGTGTTGGGTTCGATAACCCTGGTGTCCTCGACACGGGGACGATACACGGCGGATGACGTGGTCTTTCTGGAAGATCTCGCGGGACGGGCCGCCTTGTCGCTGGACAACGCCCGGCTCTACCGCCGGGAGCGAGATATCATGCAGACCTTCGTCGAGAGCTTTCTGGGTCGGGCTCCAGCCCATCGCGAACTGGACGTGGCGTCGGTCTATCAGCCCGCCTACGAGACCCAGCGCGTGGGGGGCGACTTTTTCGACTTTATCGACATCGATTCGAACCACCTGGGCATCGTGATGGGCGACGTGTGCGGCAAAGGCATCCAGGCCGCCACCCATACGGCGGCGGCCAAGTACATGCTGCGGGGCTTTGTGGTTGAAGATCCTGCGCCGGCCTTGGCCCTGCGACGCGTCAACCGCGCCATCTTCGCCAACGTGGGCAAGGAAGCGTTATTCCTGAGCCTCGTATTCGTGGTCCTGGACCTGACCACAGGACACCTCTGCTATGCCAACGCCGGACACCCCGCCCCGCTCATCCGATCCGCCACCGGCTGGCAGTGTCTGGAGAGCACGGGCCCGCTCATCGGGCTCCTGGCCGAGACAGAGTACCAGGAGCGTTCACTGTTCCTCCCAGAGGACGCCACACTGTTCCTCTACACCGACGGCGTCAGCGAGGCTGGTCGCACCATCGAGATCGAGGATGTTCCCGGTCCTGTGGCCAGAGCGGTTGAGCGGTTGGGCGCAGCCTGCCCCGCCGATCTGGTCGCAGCCATCCTGGAGGAGGCCCGGCAGTCGGCGGGCGGGCGCTTGCACGACGACGCCGCCATGGTGGTGTTGACTCACAAGTCGTGTACCGCAAGCTCGCGCGTCTTGAAATGATACCGCTCCGGATGGCAGGTGAAGATGACGATCTGGATGTGCTCGGAGGCTGATTCGAGCAACTGGCAGGCCGTCTCCATGCGAGGGGCGTCGGTGTGCACCAGGTTGTCGTCGAGGATGACGGCCTGCGGTGCGCCGTTCTCGCCCAGCAGTTCCGCCAGGCAGAGGCGGGTCAGGAGCAGCAACTGCTCCTGGGTGCCAAACGACAGATCCTCGACCGGAGCCAAGGTGGCCGCCTGTTGGAGCGACGCCAGCCTCAGCTCCCCGTCAAACTGGACGGCCTGGTATCGACTCCGAGTGAGCGCTTCCACACGAGCTGCCACTCGGCTTGCCAACGGTGCGACGACTTCGCTTTGCAGCTTCTCTCGTGCCGCCCGGAAGGTGTCTCGCAGGCGCCGCGCGGTATCGGCCCGGGCATTCTCCCGATCTTCCTCACGCCTCGCCCGCGCCAGCGCCTCCTCGGCGGTCACGACTGCCGCGAAGAGACCGCCCTGTGCCTTGAGCCCACCCATGGCCTGCTGAATAGCCTCGTCTCGCAGCCGCACCGCCTCCCGGATGCCATCCAGGTCCCGACGCTGCGCCTCCAGACTTTCCACCGACAGCTCGGGCCCAGGGGGGCGGACAACGACCTGTTCCAAGGCGAGCATCTCCTCTCGCAGCAGGGCCTCGGCTTCGACCCACGAGCCGACGTCCGGCATGGGGTTGTCGGACCAGGGAGGCGGAGCAGAAACTGCCGGAGCCGTCTCCAGCAGGTTGCGCAGTGTCTGGCGCAGGGCTTCCGCCTGCGCCCTGGGATCGTGCGCCAGGAGGTCCTGGTATCGCGCATGTCGGCTCTGCCAGGTGGCGCTGGCTTCGGCCCAAGCCCCTTCAGCGGCGGCGATCTCCCCTGGCAGGGCCGACAACCGGCTGCCCTTGTCCGGCGGATCCAGGTCGGCCAGGTTGGCGATGCCGCTCCGCATCGTCTGCCACGCTTCCCGCTCAGGACGGCGGCCGGCCAGCGAGGCCTCCAGCGTGGCTCGGCGCTGGACGTGGTTTTGCGCTTCCTCTACGCTCTTGGCGCGGTTCTTCTTCAAGAGAGCCGCGAGTTCTTTCTGGAGCGTGGTCTTGCGGGTGAGGAGGTCGGCTGCACCGGTGTTCGCACCCCGAACCGTGAACGTGCCCACGCCCCCGATCGACAGGCGAAACTGGCTTGCTACGGACCACTCTTCGGCTGACCCGATCGCCACTTGCGACGCTTCTCCGTCCACCTCGACCTCGAGTTCGATATGCCGCTCAGGGCTAAACCCCACGGTCAGCAGCCCTGCCGAGAGGGACGCCTCGATGCCACGCAACTCCGTTTCCACCGAACGGAGCTTCTGTACGTCGGCAGGCGCTACCACCGGGAGCTTCTCCAGTTCCTGCCACGCCAGGAGATCGATAGAGGCCTGTAGATACGATTGGAGTAGC
>DASYBA010000401.1:0-13779 GCA_036501005.1 Candidatus Xenobia bacterium
CGCCAACGCTACCCATCGGATCAGGAACCGCCAAGGCCTGTCGAGCACGGTCAGAAACTCCTCATCAGTCAGCAGTCCAGGCCTGCCGCCGTGACGACCTCGAGCACGATCTGTCGAGCACGGTCAGGCCCCTCCTCAGGAAGGATAATTCTACGAATTTTGCCGGCTCAGGGGTGAGCGGAGGCGCCGCTCGAGGAGGACGCAGAGGGTGGAGATCAGCAGTGCGACAGGCAGACCGGCTGCAGACGTCGCCAGTTCCGGAACCCCCACCAGGGAAACGGTTGGGTCCAAAAAGGCGTGGGCCGTATAGCTTCCGGTGTTCTGCGAGAACCCATCCGTGTCGGCGGTCTGGGTCAGCACGAACGTGTAGCACCCGGGCGCCAACCCCAGGAAGGTTGTGTAGCAGTCGAATCTGGAGGTCAGGGCCGCCTTGCAGCCAATACTGGGGGCGCAGTTGATACACAGCGTCGTGGCGCCGTTCAAGCACTCCAGGGTTGCCGAACCGATGCTGCCGCAAGCCAAGCAGAACTTAAGCTGATCCGTGGCGGACACCGAGCTACATCCAGAATGGGTGGTGCAGACGATGGACGGGCAGCAGGTATGGAAATTGAATTGATACTCGCCGCCATGGGTCACGTGCACCGTCTGGGTCAAGGTTTCCGTGATATTGCTGGTGGTTGTCGTGGTGGGGATCCCCGAGGGGGCAATACTGGGGCTCGCCGACGGGGCCGACGACGCACTCGAATCGCTGCACAGGACTACCCCCCTCTGTATCAGAGTGAGAGAATAAGTCCCGCCAGTGCACGGTGCGACGCAGCCATGCTGATTGGTCTGGACACACTGGGTCCAGCAAGCGGCACAACACTGAAACGTCGGATTGTGGAAAAGGTTCAAGGTCGGCGTGGCCCGTGCGGCCGTGGAGGCGGACGCCAAGAAAAGAACAACGAGAGTCAGCAATTTCCACCCTCTGATCATCACGGGACACCTCCTGGCAGGGATATCTTTCAATAGTATCTCAAACCCGCAGGCTCGTCAATTCGATGCAGTCTTGAGTTAACTTCGTCAAACATACATTTGTCGCAGTTAACTACTTATCCCCTCTGCCCGCCCGACGGCTACCGAACAAACATTCTGATAGAACGGAACGTTTGTTCCTACACGGCTGACCTCATGATCAAACGCCGCGCCCGGTTCCACCGGGAACGCACTGCCAGTCCCAATGGCGCTTGTGTCAATTTTCATGAGGGGCTGGAACCAGGCTGGCCAGGACCAGCGACCAAAAGCAGAGGACGGCTGCGAACAACGGGATCTGGAGCAGCGCAGGCAGGCTGTAGACACACGATACAGTCGGAATCCACACGCCCCAGTTGGCGAACAACCTGGGGACGACCAGATGCCGGTAGAACCCAGGCTCTGCCAGTCGTTGCGGGGTGTCTTTCCAGGTGTACACCCAAGCCGCAACAGGCGCCGCATACAGCGGGGTGTAAAGCAATTGATCGACCAGGACTTTCGCAGTCAAACAAGCCAGGGTATTGACCTCTCCGAACATCATGCCCTGCAGTCGATATAAGGCGTCAACTGATAATCCCTGCACTCCCCAGAACGGCACCGTCACCATCAGATTCCTGAGACTGCCTCGCCGAAATAGCAGCGCTTGCAGCAATTCAGGCAGCAATGCCCCTGAGAGGATCGCTGACAGGGCGCTGAACGCCCAACCGTAACGTCCTTTCCAACTGGCCACTGTATCGAATACCGCATGCGAAGAGGGGTACCCGTAATAGCAGGTCACCACGCCCACACAAAACAATACGATAAAAGCACCCGACCGGCGATTTTGATAGGCCGAATCAAGACCTGGCCGAGCGATCGTCATCAGGTCTGCCACATCAGTCTCCCCTTCCCGCCTGGCTGTCGTCGCAGGGCTTGATCGGGTGTCGATTTCATCTTCGTTGGACCGGGCCGCACACCTGTAAGGCGTGACCCGTCGTATCGAACGAATCCGGGTCTACCCGCCTGGATGCCGGAAGGGGGAACAAACGTTCCTGAAAAACGGAACATATGTACCAAGATAACGTGATTCTGCCACGTGAGGCCGAATGAAGTGACGGGAGGGAATATTCAGTGCCCGATCCGAACCTAACTCTGTGATCAGACCCCTGCTTTTGCCCGAGAGCAAGCGATGGACCCGTCTGGAGTACGAGCGGGCCATTGAGCTGGGCCTTTTCCAACCGGAGGACCGTCTTGAACTGATTGAGGGGGTCATCGTCAAGAAGATGCCTCAAGGGGCGCTACACGCCGCCGGGGTCCAGGCTATCGAATCCGCCTTGCGACCTGCATTCGGACAGGGATTCTCCGTGAGGACTCAGTTGCCACTGGCGCTGGGGGTAGATGGAGAGCCTGAGCCCGACGTTGCCGTTGTGCCGGGCAGCTTTCGAGACTACCTGAAGGGCCACCCCCAATCTGCGCTCCTCGCGGTCGAGGTTGCTGATACCTCCCTGGCAGTTGATCGCACGACGAAGGCGGGCATGTACGCCCGGGCCGGCATCCAGGAGTATTGGATTGTCAACCTGGTGGATCGCCTGCTGGAGGTGCATCGGGACCCTGGCATGATGGCAGAGCAACCGTTGGGGCACGACTATCGAAGTGTCCAGTGCCTGTCAGTCGACCAGATGGTTTCCCCTTTGGCGGCGCCATCCGCTGAACTGCGAGTGGCCGACCTCCTCCCTTAGCCTGTTTTCAGCAGAGACGTCGAGAGCAGGGCGAGGAAAACGGCGTCAGGTCAAGGAAGGCGTTGAGTACCCCGCGGAGCGTAATTCGACTACGTGAGCAGAGAACGGAGACGATTGACGCAGACATGGCGCCGTGGCCCAGAGGGCTCCCGCCGCCATGGGCGGATGGATCTGCTGAAAACAGGCTTAGTCGAGAAGGTTTGGCCATAAAGTAGACACCATCCCCGCATGGCGTTAGAACAGTGTCAACTGCACCGCCCAGGGCCGCCGGGACAGACGCTGCAGCCGGCGCTGGAAGCGGGGCAGAGGGCCCAGCCTTGACGCCGCCGTGCGGGTCCAGTGCAACGCCTGGCCGGGATCGCCGACCGCGTGCTCGTACCACTTGGCCAGCTCCTCGTAGGCAAAAGGTTCCAGCGGGTACTCCGCCACCATCTGCTGCCAGAGCGACACCGCCCGGTCGTGCTCCCCTGCCCGCTTGCAGTGCAGCGACAGCGCCTTGAAGGCCGACGAGCGCAAGGCACTGCCGCCGGGCCGCGAGAGCGCCGTTTCCAGGCAGCGCCGGCCGACTTCTGCACTCCCCTGCCGAAGGTGCATGAGGCCGAGGGCCAGGGCCTCGTCTGACTGCCCCGGGGGCTCCTGCCCTTGGCAAGACCGCAGCAGGGCGGCCGACAGTGCGACCAAAGAGAGCAGGTCCTGGCAGTTGTGTCGGAAGATGGCGGCCATGCCGTGCGTCTCGCCGCTGCGCACGTAATGGTGGTAGAGGGCGGGGATCAGGCCGCTTTCCACGTCCCGTCCCCGGCGGATGCCCAGCACCTGCCGTTCCAGGGTCGTGAGGCGGCAGTTTTCATAGCGGCCCTTCCACAGTTGCCGGCTGGGAAACAGCACGTCAAAGTGCGGTGCCCCCAGCAGGGCACAGCGCATGCGATGAAGGGTGAAACGGTCTTCCAGGACGTGCACGTCGAACGTGCGGCCGTTGAACGATGCCAGATAGCGAAAACGCTCGGTCAGCTCCAGGAAGTGCCCCAGCAAGGCGGCCTCGTGGCCCGGCCCCAGCATGAAAAGCTGCTGGACGTGCAGTACGCTGCCCCGGTAGAACGCCACCCCGATCAGAAACGGGTAGATGCCAGCCCCGCCAAAGCCCGTGGTCTCGAGATCCAGAAAGAGGACTTCATCGGCTCGAATCCCCCCCAGCTCAGAGGCGCCCGTCAGCCACACCAGCGTCTCGCCGGCGTGATCGAGGAAGTGCGGACCGGGAACGTGTGCCCCCCGCCCCCTCGGGTCGAACACGGTCTCCGCCACGAACACGCTGCCGGCGTCACGTGCCGTCACCTCGCCTCGCACCACCCGTTCGATAGGAAACGCCCGTTCCGACCGGCGCAACACTCGTTCCAACTGGGGACGAACCGGACTGGGCGCGCCCCCCCCCGGAGTTCCCTTAAGCTGAGCCAGGCGGCTGCGGACGCTCATCAAGACCTACTTTCGAATCCGACCGAGCCGTTCCTGGCCCTCGGCATCGAAAAACATTCAAAGCCCGGAAGGGCGAATATGGGCAGCCTGATCAAGTGCGGTCACCTTGATCACGCCCGCGAGCGGCATGGCCAGCCCGGACGGCACCTGCACCGCCATGGACATGGCCAGGACGAACTCTCCCGGACGCTTGGCCACCAGGGTCAAAGGAACGTCCAGCGGATGCTTCGGACCCACCGACATGGGCTTGCCCTTGAACGGGATCGGTTGGTCGGGCTCCAGCCGAATGGCGTCGTCGGGCGCGAGTCTTGGCACGGTGCCCGCCACAAAGGTCCGGGCCATGGGGGGATACACCACCACCGCGACGCTCTGCGGGTCTTCGATGTGCAGGGAGACGGGACCCCGCTGGCCGACCTTGAGAATCATGGCGGTCGGATGGACCGAGGTGTCCATGGCCTGAAAGGGTGCGAGGTCGGGCGTCTGGTAAAGCAGCGCGGGATTCACCGTCAGGACGCCCGTCATGCACGGGCACGCCGCCAGCCATACGTTCCCGATCTCCATGGCAAAGAGATGGACCATCAGCAGCATCCACCCCAGCACCACCATCACCATGGAGTTGATGAAGAGAAGCCAGGGGGGCGCCTGGTCCATCCGCCGCATGGTGAGCGCCCACGGTAGCAGCACGAGGACGAGCAGGAAGCCCCCGAGACGGCTCAGGAGCCACAGGGCGAGGTCGACGGACAGCTCGGACGAGAACGACAGCGGCACGTTGAGAAGCTCGGCCACCTGGATCCACACCGGCAGGTACTTCAGGTTGAGAAACAGCCAGAAGACGAGAAGCAGGGGGATGGCGACGACCTGTACGAGGGACCATCCTCGCCGCGAGATCGGAGGCTTGGCATCGGACACAATCGGATGTACGGCGGCCGGAGCTCGGCAACCTACTCGGGCAGGTGGTCCTCCAGGTGCATGGCCACGCTCTCCAGGTCGGTTTTCTGGATGAGGTGGCTGACCTCTGCATCCGGCTGTTCCAATCCGAGGTGCAAGGCCATCCTCTGCAGCAGCTCGAGGCTCTTGGTGGCCTCCTGTTCGTTCACGATGGTCAATTGCAGGTTGAGATGGTCCCGGCGTTCCTGGGCGCGGTTCATCTGCTGTTGGACGATGAGCACGAAAGTCGATAGAACGATGGCCTCCATCGCGAGGATGAGGCCCAGCAGGCTGAACGGATAGGGATCGAACGGGTGCTGCGCCCTCCCGTTGAACACCAGCCAGGTCAGCAGAAACGCAATCTGGAGGCCCAACCAGGCGGGGCTCCCCACCCAGTGGAGCACCACTTCACCCAGGGCGTGGAGGGGTGTGCCATGTTCGGCCCGCCAACGCTCCTCCAACTCCACGACGTCCTTGACGTTGCGAATGATGGGAGGGGATGAGGACTTCGTAACCACGATCCATTATGGCCACATGGGCATGGGGGGAAACGAAGGAGGCCGCCGGCGTCCGGGGGAAGCTTCCGTAGGCCCCCACTTCCCTACCCTGCAGCCGGACGTGTTCGAACCACACGCTCGCATCGGCATGGTCCAGGGGCAGCTTGTCGCCGTCAAGCCTTTCGCAAAATCGCCCGCGCCGGGAAGCGCTCTAGGTCGTAAGGCGGCGAAGGAGCGCGGTGGCGACCTCCCGGGCCCTGACGCCCACTTCGTTGGTCGGTCCGACGCAGGACGGGCACCCGCACTGGCACGCGCAGCGGTCTACCACCTCCAACGCCCGTTTCAGGAGCGTGGCGTGGAGGTCCCAGAGCTGGGGCGAGAACCCGATCCCGCCCGGGTAGTTGTCGTAGAGAAACACGGTGGGTTCGAAGTGGTCCGCTTCCAACAGGCCGGGGACATCCTCCTTCCGCCGATCGGTGGCAAACCACCGTCCCTTCCGATCGCCGACGCAGCGGGCGATGTCGCCACTGTCGCACATCAGGTACATGGGGGCCATGGCGTGCAGCAGGTAGGCGATGCCCACCACGCCGTCCAACAGCTCGGATCGGCTATAGCCCAACCCTTCGAACGTCGTTTGCGATACCGTGAACCAGTAGGACGTCGTCTGCATCTCCTGGTCGGGCAGCTTGACCTCGCCATATCCGACGTTCTCCCGGCTGGCGAACTTGATCTTCTTGAAGCCGCTGACCCGCCAGGCCACGTGGACCTCCCCGTGTTCCCGCACGGCATGCGGCAGGGTATCCGATTCGAAGATGTCGAGGATCTCCACCGACGTGTTGGTGATGGCTTCGGTGTAGTACTCCACCTCCACCTTGCGAACGTAGGCCCGGTGCTGCTCGTAGTCCAGGTGCTTGACGTTGTACGGTTGCCCTTCGCACAAGTAGATGGCGTCGGGATATACGGTGGACGGAGCGCTCTTGTAGTCGACTTCGGCGATGACGCGGTTTTGCGCGTCCATGTCCATGATGACGAAGTTCTCGTTCGATACGCTCCGCAGGCTGACGGCGTCGGCGGGGTACACTTCCTGGTTCCAGTACCACTTGCCGCCCGCGTGGTGGACGACTTTCTCCTCCTCCAGGTACTGCAGGATCTCGGTTACCTCGGCGGCCCCAAACCGTTCTCCGTCATGGAACGGTAGTTCGAAAGCCGCGCACTTCACGTGGCTCACCAGGATGAGCAGGTTGTCGGGATTGATGCGGGCATACTCCGGCGCCCGCTCGAAGAAGTACTCCGGATGCTGGATGATGTATTGATCCATGGGATCGCTGCGAGACACCAGCACGACCACCGATCGGCCGGAGCGCCGCCCGGCCCGGCCGGCCTGCTGCCATGCGCTGGCCACCGAGCCCGGGTAGCCGGCCATGACCGATACGTCCAGATGGCCGATGTCGATGCCCAGCTCCAGGGCATTGGTGGAGACGACGCCCTTGACCGAACCGTCCCGCAGGCCCTTTTCGATTTCCCGCCGCACGGTCGGCAGATACCCCCCCCGGTAGCCGCGGATGAGGCCCTGCTGGCCTGGCTTCGTCTCATGCCGTTCCTTCAGATAGGTCGTCAGCACCTCGACCGACAGCCGGCTCATGGCGAACACGATGGTCTGCGCCCCCACCTCGATGAAGGTGGAGGCGATACGACGGGTGGCCTTCAGATAGCTCTGTCGAATGCCCAGTTCCGCGTTGAGCACCGGTGGGTTGTAGAAGACGAACTGTTTCTCGCCCGACGGCGCTCCGTTCTCGTCCACCAGCGCCACGTCAGCCTCAGTCAGGCGGCTGGCCAGTTCCTGCGGGTTCGCAATGGTCGCCGACGACATGATGAAGACGGGCGAGGATCCATAGAAGGCACAGATGCGCTTCAGCCGGCGGATGCAGTTGCACAGGTGGCTCCCAAACACCCCTCGATAGGCGTGCAGCTCGTCGATGACGACGTACTTCAGGTTCTCGAAGAGCCGGGCCCAGCGGGCGTGGTGCGGCAGGATGCCGGTGTGCAGCATGTCCGGGTTGGTGACGACGATGTGGCCTTGGGCTCGGATGGCGCGGCGGGCGTCGTCCGGCGTGTCGCCGTCGTAGGTCCAGGTGCGGACGGGCGTGGCCAGTCCTTCCGACAGGGTCTGCAACTCGGCCAGTTGATCCTGCGACAGCGCCTTGGTGGGAAAGAGATACAGGGCCCGGGCCGATGGATTCGACACGATGGCGGTCAAGACCGGGGCGTTGTAGCACAACGTCTTGCCGGACGCAGTCGGCGTGACCACCACCGTATGGCGGCCGGCCAGCACCGATTCGATGGCCTGGCTCTGGTGCCCGTAGGGCTGGTCGATACCCCGGCGGGCGTAGGCCTCACGCACGGGCGCTGGCACCCCTTCCGGCCAGGCTCGATGGCGAGCGGGCCGCGGCGGCAAGGTCTCCACATGGGTGATGCAGCCGTTGGCCCTCCCCCGATCGAGGAACGCTCCCAGCGCTTCGACCAGGGTCTCCGCGCGGGGCGGACGCGGCAGGGTCCGCATCAGGCCCAGCAGACGGAAAATATCTTGACGGGGTGGGGCCTCCCGGCCAGGAACATCTCCCGGAACAGAGACACCCGCATGCCTTCCCCAGCCCTGGACACGACCTTGTCGTTGGCCAGCACGCGATCGTCCTTGAGGGCCATGTTCAAGAGCCGCTTGCCCACCCCGGTAATGGGGTCCAGGCTCGGCACCCGAGTGTTCTCCAGGCTGGTGTGGGTCGTGACCGGCTCCTGGCAGACGCAAGCGCCCACCCGGGCTTTGCTGAGGCCTCGCATGTGGAGCCCCGCCAGCCACTGGCGGACTTCATCTTGCAACGACAGCACCGTGCGCAAGGCGACCGACCCAGGCTCGGGCTGATCGTCGGCGTCGAAGAGTGCGGTCATCAGCGTCCCGGTAAACTCTACCACCGAGGCGCCACTGCTCTCGCAGGCCGAGCGAATGCGGGTTCGATAGTCTTCCAGCACACGTAACGCTTCGAGGGGGCTGAGCTCTTCCAGGCAGCCCGACAGACCCTCGGCATCCAGCGACGCCAGCGCCATGTCTCGCGTGCGGACCTCTTCCGATACGGGCGACACCCCTGGCTGGGCGGCAAAGATCCGAATGGAGGACTCCGACGACGACGGGCCATCCTCTTCATCAAAGAGGAAGTGCTGGCGACCGGCGGGCAGCGTCGCCGTCGCTTCCTGGGGCGCGGCCACCACCGGCTGGAGACGCCCCCGCAAGCTCTTCGCGACCTCGCTGGGCGCGCCCCAGGGCGGCGCCGGGGTTCGCTTCGTACTCATCTCCTGCAGCATGGCGAACGCTTCGCCCGCCGATTGGATGCGCTGCTTGATGTCCTTTTCCAGCAGCCCCATGATGAACGACTCCAGGGCCGGATCGATATTGGGCGCGTAGTCGCGCAAAGGCTTCGGCTGGCTCTTCAGGTGCGCCATCAAGACACTGATCGGGTTGCCTCGGAACGGCAGGGTCCCCGTCATCAACTCGTACATGACCACGCCGAACGAATACAGGTCGCTGCGCCCATCGGTGGCGCGGGCAGCCGCCTGCTCCGGACTCATGTAGGCGGCCGTGCCCAGAATCGACCCTGTGCTGGTGAGGCTCGAGTCGCGATTGGACATGTCCTGGGCCAGGCCGAAATCCATGACCTTGATGTGGTTCTCGGAGTCGACAAAGATGTTCTCCGGCTTGATGTCTCGATGCACGATGCCGTGCTGGTGGGCATAGGCCAGGGCCGAGAACACCTCTTCGCAGCGCGACAGCAAGGGCCCCACGTGCTTCCGACTGGTCTTCCACCAGTGACGGATGTCGGCCCCGTCGACGAACTCCATGACCAGGTAGGGGCCTTCGTCGTCCCCGTGATCGAGAATGCGAACGATGTGGGGGTGCGACAGCTTTTCTCCCGTGCGCCCCTCACGATGGAACCGCTTGGCGGCCCGCAGATTGGCATGCCTGTCCTTGAGGAACTTGACCGCCACTAGCGTGTCCAGCTCCATGTCTCGGGCACGCCACACGGTGCCCATGCCCCCCTCGCCTAGAACCCTCTCCAGGCGGTAACGACCGGCGAGATGCCGATTCTGCATAAGACCAATCCTTATTCGTGAACTAGCCCCTGGCTTGCCAGACGACTTCGGTGGAAACACGCGTTTCCTCCACCTCATCAAACTACAAATTTGATATTTTTTCAAGCCCCCCAGGAGGACTGTCGGTGCCCGCCCCCCAATTCGCCCGGCATGAGTTTAAGTGAGGCCCTGGCACCGATCTGTCTGCCGCAAGCGGAAGGACCCGACGTGCGACTGGGCGACCTGTGGGCGCAAGGGCCCGCCGTGGTCGTCTTTCTACGGCACTATGGCTGAATTTTCTGCCGTGAGCACGTCGCGCAGTTGCGCGAACATGAAGCGGAGTTCCGGGCCCAAGGGGCATCCCTGGCCGCCATCGGTCTCGGGGACATGCGGTACGCCCGTCTGTTCCGTGAAGACGCCCACATTACGTTCCCTCTGCTGGTGGATGAGGACCGCAAGTCGTACCGCGCGGCTGGCCTGAAGAGCGCCAGCCTGTTGCATCTTTTGAAGTCGGAAAACGCCGAGGCTCGGGTGCGGGCCAAAAAGGGAGGGCACCGCCAAGGCGCCCTGGGCAAGGACCCGCTACAGCTCGGCGCCAGCTTCGTCTTCGGGCCGGGCAACGTCGACCGCTACGCCCACCTGAGCCAGACGTTCGGCGACAATGCGCTCATGGCCGACCTCCTGGCGGTTCTTTAGGTTCGACGACGCGGTCGGCGAGCACCGCCAGCACGGCCAGGAGCGCGCACGCGGGAGGGGTCGCCCCGTGGGCGTTCACCTCCGGCGCGGCCAGTGAGATGGCAATGGTGAAGGAGCCCGCTGGGCTCCCCACCACCGCGGGGCCGACCAGGGGCGATAGGACCAGGGGTGAGGTGCAAAGATTCGTGCTCTCGAACACGTAGATGTTCGTGGCCGCCACGTTTCCACAGGCGGGCACACAGAGGCACACGTGGCACGACGCACAACTTCCGCACGGATTGAAGCCAATGAACGTGCAAGGCGTGGTAAAACCGCAACGCCCAAATTCACAGTTGCTGAAGGCGGAGACTCTCAGCTCGCCGGGCAGACATGACGAACAGGTCATCAATTGGCTTCGAAAGGTCCGTCCCGCGGCGACCTGGCACGGGCAGCAGTTGAACGCATGGTTGACCGCGGTCGGCGTCGTCAGACACGTGTACTGGACGATGGAGTGGGCGCAGCCGACACGGCTGGCCAAGCACGCCGGCGGGCACTGTCTGGACTGGGTGGCGAACAGCAAGGACCCTTCGTGCACGCCGAAAGGCCCGCCCCCTAGACACGCGGTATAACCGCCGGGGGCTAGCTGCGGGCCCGGGCTGCTGCAAGGCGCAGGGGTCAGGTCGGTGATGTTGGAGACGAAGACGTTCAGCAGCTCCGGCGTGGCCAGGGCGGGCACCGAGCACAAGCCCAGCAGGAACACCAGCACCATGAGCCGAGAAAACAGTCGGTGGGGCTTTGGCACGACACACCTCCCTTGAATTGGGTGAGAGCTTTTCGGTGCTGTTCCTCCCCCGACCTGCAGCGACCGGCAGCCAATCTACACAGGCGTCTCGGGGCATCAAATCGAAGGGTCCGGGGTGGACGTCCCCCTGGTCCTGGCGCTGGCTACCCTGTTCCGATCCATGTTCGGTTTTGGCGAGGCGCTCGTCGCGGTGCCGCTGCTGGCCCTGTGCATGCCGCTGCAAGAAGCGGCGCCTCTGGCGGTGCTGCTGTCCGTCGTCATTGCCACCCTGGTCCTGCTGCAGGACTGGCGCGACGTCCATTGGCGAAGCGCGGCCGGTCTCATCGGGGCCACGGTCCTGGGCATTCCCTTGGGGCTGGCGCTCCTCACCTGTCCCCATCCGCGGGCCGTCCGGGTCGCGCTGGCCCTCCTCATCATCGTTTTCTCGCTCTGGTCGCTGACCCGCCGAGCGCCTGTCAAGCTGACGACAGACCGCCCCGCGTGGATCCTGGCCTGCGGATTCCTGGCCGGCCTGCTGGGCGGCGCGTTCGGCATGAACGGGCCGCCGCTGGTGGTCTACGGGGGCATGCGTCGCTGGTCGCCGGTCCGATTTCGAGCGACCCTGCAAGCCTACTTTCTGCCGGCCAGCCTGCTCGGCATGGTCGGCTACGGGCTGGACGGCCTGTGGGTGCCCGCCATCACGCACCAGCTCTGGGTGTCGCTGCCCTGGGTGGTGCCTGCCATCTGGCTGGGCCGGGTCTTGAACCGCCGCTTCCATCCCGAGACCTTCATCCGCTACGCCTATATCGGATTGACGGCGATCGGGGTCCTCTTGCTAGAGCAGTCGCTCTGACTCGGCGGCACTTGGGCCCCAGCGGGTTGGTGCAGGCGTCAGGGCGCGGCTGACCCGATGGTCGCCGTCTGCCCCTCGTGCAGCACAGCCGGTCCGCTCGGCCCGACGTAGTGGACCTCGCCTTCCACGCAGTGGATGTTGGAGAGGCCCCGCTCATCCACGTGGATCTCCGCCCGACTGCCCGGTTGGCATTGCACCTGCGAGTACGGAATCACCAGATCCACCTCTTCTGAGCCGGCCGCCTCCACGGTCATCTGTCCAGACGCCATGTGCACGCTGTTCGAGACCACGCGGTAGTTGCTGCCTGCCCGCACCGACAGAGCGCTGCCCCCTGCCAACGTCACCCGATCCGTGGGGGCGTTGTCGTCGACCGGTGCCGCGGAACTGGGGGCCGTGGGCGCCTGGCTGGGAGCCTGTGATCCCCCTGGAGTCGTCGATGGCGTGACTGCGACGGTCCCGTGCGGGCGCTGGGAAAGCTTGATGGCCACGCCTCCCCCCAAGAGGAGCACCAGGGCCAGGGCGAGGCCGCCTACCGTCCAATGGGCAAGGCCCGGCTTGTTTTCCGCACGGACCGTCAAAGGGGGGACCGGCCGGGACGGCGTTTCTACCGCTCTGGATGCCCGCGCGGCAGGGGCCGCCGCCCGGGGCGGCGATGCGGACGGCCGGGGAGGGGGTGGAGCAGGTTTGGGAGCCGGTGCAGCAGGCTTGGGAGGGGGCGGCACGTAGGCAGGGATGGACGGCACGGCCGGGGCCGTGGCCGGCTTGGGCGCGAAACCCGCCGTTGCCGGGGGGGCGGCTGGGCGAGCCGCCTTGCGCTCCACGGCCTCGGCCTGCAGGTCCAACCGGCGGATGGTCGCGTCGCCAAAAAAACGGAGCTGCCACGGCACCTCCGGCGGCCGGCTCTTGGGATCGAAGGCGGGAACGTGCGGCGCCAGCGCCTCGATGGCGGCATCGGCCGACGAGTACCGATCCGCAGGCAGGGCCTGCAAAAGCCGGGTCAGCACGTCGATGGCGGCCGCGGGAAAGTTCGGCCGAACGCTGCAGACGGCCGCCTCCACCGTGTCTCGATGGAGCCCCTGGGGCGGCAAGGGATTGCTGCCCACCGCCAGCCACCAGGCGACGGCCCCGGCCGAGTACAGGTCGCCGGCCACGCTCAATACGGACCCCGTGCATTCGGGGGCGGTAAACGCGAGGGCATCGGAGGCGCGGGCGAACGCCAGCGGATGGATGTTCTCGACCAGCCCCAGGTGCACCAGGTACAAGTCCCGCTGGGAGACGAGGAAGTGGCGAGGGACCACCCCCCCGATCATGATGCCGGCCTGGTGGAGCTCGGCTAGCATGTGAAGGATCTGCAGGAGCCACCACAGGACCCATGGGTCCGACACCACCTGGCATTCCGACTCGTAGGCCCCCAACGGAAAGCCCTCCACATATTCAAACAAGAGCCAGTGGCCGGTGGGGGTCACCTGATAGCCCATGAAGGTGGGAATGCGGGGATGCCTGAGCTTGGCGAGAGAGGCGCTGGCCGTCTCGAGACGCTTGCGGGCCTCTTCGGGGGCGAGGCTGGCCGGGAAATGCAACTGGTGGGCGACCAGCGGCCGGCCCGACGACTTCTCCATGACCAGGCTGACGGTCTTCAGCCGGGATTGCTTCAGGAGGCCAACGGCCACATACTTGTTGGTGTTGGGCGTGAGGGCCTCCGCCGACACGACGAGCGGCTTGTGGGTGAGG
>DASYBA010000402.1:0-3285 GCA_036501005.1 Candidatus Xenobia bacterium
ACCGTTTGCTTCGTCAGACGTTTAGACAGGGCGGTCACCATGGCCCCCGTGCTTCGATACATCAGGTCGGCCAGGGCCCTGGCCTTGGGTTGCCCGACGTCCCTCCGTTGGTAAGGCTGGTTCGACAGGTTGCGTACCTCCACCCGGTCGTCATCTACCACCGATAGTTCGAGCCCTCCCAAGCGGGCCAGATGTTCGCAAAGGAGCCCACCCACCGTGCCTGCACCGCAGACCACCACTCGTGCCACGTCGCACCTCCTCTGCCCTCCTCCATGACCGGAACGATGGAGGTCATGTCGAAATCGCTGTCCCGCCCAGACAGACAAATGCCAGACGAGACGACCTGGAGCGAATCGCCCCGCACGGTCGTGTTGAAGGTGCTGCCGTATCGGGTCCAGCGAACCTGGACCTGCCCGGCGTTCCCTTCCTGGAATGCATCCAACCGAGCACCCGCCACGCCAAGCGCCCTCCTCAGGCGGCCTTCGAGGAGACCGCTCCGAGTATCGAATGTCCGGGACAGCTCGTAGAGCTGCGCCTGGCGTTCGGTCCAGCGCGGGTCTGGTCCTCGCCCCGTGCGTCTAGCAGCTTGCAGCTCCTGGCTCCAGGCATCGGTCCGTCCGGTTTCAACATACCAGCACGTGGCGCCGTCGTCGATGTATTCGACCGTGTCGAAGGGCTCCAGCGCCGGGCACAGTTCGACTTCGAACACCGCCGCCCTGAAATCGTGGACCACCCCTGGTAGTCCCACCAGGACAGCCCGTCCCCTCCGATGCTGCAGCGCATATCGTTCGATGTCCGCCGCACCAGCTTCCCGAACGAGTGTGAGCTTGCGATCCGTTTCGATACGAAAGACACCCCAGCCCGAATATCCCTGGGGAGGCCTTCCCATCCACGCCATGCCACCGATATCGACCCGAACTCGACCCCTCGCCGCCACCGGTGCCACCAGCAACCGCCCGACGGCTCGTCGTTCCGAAGCGATCAGCCCGGCGAGCACCGGGTCAAAGGATCTCATACGTCTCCGGATCGAACCCCGTCGGTAGCGTCTGCAAGTCTTCCCGCCTATGCAGAGGCGTCGCCAGCACGTCCTCGACCACTTGCCACGAGCTGTTGCAGAGCAGGGGTACGACGTTGGGCAGGCTGTAGTAGTCGCCGTCAAAGCGGATGATGGTCACCTCTCGGCCCTGCAGGCTCTGCTCCAGGCTGCTCGGACCGCGCCCCCCGACCAGCACGACCACGACCAGGCACTTCACCCCATGCAAGGCTTCGTAGGCGTCGAGTTCCTGCCGAAACAGCGGTGCGGTATTCTCCTCGCCGTCGGTAATGACGACGATTTGCTCCACCCGCTGCCGTGGCAGGGCACGGAACGGCGCTCCGACGCTGGTGGCACCGTCGGCCCGCACCAGTTCGAAGGCCCTCTCCCAGAAGGCAAACGCGCCATCGGTGGACTGCCCTTTGCGGTGCCGCCCGACCGGAAAGGCATGACTGTCGAACGCCAGCACGTGCAGATCGTCGTCGGCCAGGGTCGAGCAGACGGTGGCCAGGAGACGGCCGATCTTGAGAGCCTCTTCCATGCTGCCCGACTTGTCGACAAAGAGGGCCGTCGGAAGGGTCAGCCGGCCGCGGTTTCTCAATCTATCCTGCGTCATCTTCAGGAGGTCGGAGGCCAGCGCAGCGTCGGGGCGGGCATGTTGCAGGGCGATGCCCGCCTTCAGTTCCGAGACGCGGCCATCGCGCACCGCGTCTCGGAGCTTTTCCTCAATCACGGGGCGGATGCCCGGGTGGTCAAGAGCCCCCCGCTTCTTCAATGCATTGAGATTCGTGATGATCTGGGGCCCCGTCATGACCTTCACCAGGGCATAGAGAACCGACGGGGTGTAATGTCGAATGGATCCGATGGCGGTGGTATAGTGGATGTGGTGCGCCAGGATCAGCTCGGCCTGCCGCTCTGGATCGCCCTGAACCTTGCCCAGCAGCGCCGCCGCATGGACCCGACTGTCCACCGGGGGGGTTCTCTGAAATAGTATCTGTTCCGCTCTATCGCTGGGCCGGATGTGCATGGTCGCGTAGAGATGTCGCATGGACTTGCGGTCGCGGATGACGCACTCGTCAAACCACGACGTATCGGCTTCCCGCCGGCGCAGATAGAACTCGACCGCGCTCTTCAACATGCGGGTCGGGTAGTGGAGGCTCTCCTTGGTGAAGCGGACCACCCGTCCCACCTGGTAGGGCCGCAACCGCTGCAGCAGCACTCGTCCGTGCTCCCGATGGGCGGCGTGTCGGGTGGCGAGCAGGTTGGCAACGAACAGTTCCTGATGATCCCGCACGGTGCCATGGGCCATGTACCATCCGGCCAGGTGGCCGTAGAACAATGGATCCCGCTCCAGGGCCAGGCGGTGGAGCCCCTGGAAATGGTTCAAGTCACCGTGCGTGCACTTCAGAATCGAGTCGATGAGGCTCGACCGCACTTGATTCTCCGGCATGGCGTCCTCCTATCCGAATACCGCGGCCGGGCGCAGAATCAGGTTGCCGTTGGGGGCTCTGTCCAACAGCAGCCCATCGACGTCCCGGGTGGGCAGGTCCAACCAAGAGGCGACCGCCCTTCGAATGGTCCGATCGTCGGCGCCATACGGCAGGCCCAACTCAGCCAGGGGGACGTCATGGCTGTGCCCGTTGACTCGAACGTGAAGAAGAGGAGATGCCTTTCCCATACAAGGCTCCTTTGTTCGATATTCTATGTATCCAGGATACCAAGCCGAGGCGTCGCCGCTCTGTAGCAAATGGTACCCGGCCAAAGCGGATTTGAGGGCCGTGCTGCGAATCCATCCAGGCCATGCCGCTCCCCATCGTCTTCGCTGGCGACCCCGTGCTCCGCCAGGTGGCTCGTCCCCTCCCCCCGGACGAGCTCCGCTCCCCCCGCATCCAGAACCTGATCGGGGCCATGCAAGAGACCATGCGACAGGCGCCTGGCGTCGGTCTGGCGGCGCCGCAAATCGGCGAGTCCATCCAACTGGTCGTCATCGAGGATCGGGCGGAGTGCCCCCCCGACCTGCCCCAGGCCCGCTGGGACGAGCTGGAACGCTCCCACGTTCCCTTCCACGTTCTGGTCAATCCCGTCATCATCTCTTGCAGCCCGGATCTGGCCGCCTTCTACGAGGGCTGCTTGAGCGTCCCCGGCTACCGTTGCGTCGTGCCCCGTGCCCGCCGGGTAGAGGTCTCCGCCTGTAACGAGAAGGGTGACCCGGTGCGAATCCACGGGCGGGGCTGGTACGCTCGCATCCTGCA
>DASYBA010000403.1:0-8971 GCA_036501005.1 Candidatus Xenobia bacterium
TTCATGAACGGCGGCTGCACCCGCGGGAGCGAACGTGCGGCCCAGCAGCGGCGTTTCGATAACGACCCGAGCCAGTTGCGGTCAATGGTCGGCACCAGCGGATATTTTCACCGGCTCCCGTTTTACCGTTCGCCTGCAAAAATATCGACAGAGGTTTGCCGATATAGCCCCGCTCTGAGCAGCGACACCGGCGCTCACGGCCACCCGCCACATCGACTCACGAACGATGAAGGGTAGGGATTGGCGGCAACTCAGGTAAGACTCACCGGTGACCTCCCCATATCCAGGGGCGCAGCACCTGGCAGAGACCGTCGTGTGGTGCGCTGGACCAGCAGCCGATGCGACGACACTGGCTTCTCCCCGAACCAGTGCCCTTTCGCACTGGCACCTTGGCACCCGTCCAGGCTCCAGTCGAGTCCTTCCTTCGTCGCTCGGATTCCGACAGAGTCGCACTGGTCGCTTCTGTGTGTGACAGGCGCAGCGCCTTGCTTCGGACGGAGGGCAGGCCAGCGACAGTCACCGGCGGGCGGATCCTCTGCATGGAGCCCAATGGCACCCTCAGTGATGGCTCGGCGGTGCGACCGTCACGGCGGTTTCTCGATGGAGACAATGTCCCAGATGGGACACCTGGTTCGATTACGTGACAGACCACCGCCCCCACCCGTTGCTCTTGGCCTGGGTCCCGCAGCCCTGGGTAGAGGGCGTCGCCAAGGCGATACGGGTCAACCCCGAGAGTTGCATCTACTGGATCGAGGAGACGGACCTGGCCTGGCAGACGTACTTCGACCTCCCGACTCGCTGACCGCCCGAAGGAATGGTGGCGCGATAATAGTCAGGGTCGCCTGACGCAGTAGCGTGTCTGCGCTCTTGCCCTATACGGCGGACCGTGCGCAGATGAACGGATTACACGGGCTGGCTGGTGGGGCGGAACTTCTTCATGCGGGCGATGCTCTCGGCGTCGACCTCGGGCGGCGGGCCCGGGTTGTTCAACAGGCGCCGCACCTTCGTGCCCAGCATGAGAACATAACTATCGAAGATAAGATCGGCCCGGAACAGCGCTGGTACCATGGCGCCCAGGCTGCCCAGGAAGAACCCCAGGATGAAATCCCGATGCGTGGGTGGGTCGCCCGACATGTGCACCGCCCAGCCCACCTTGCCCTCCGCCGTCCGATACCGCTGCACGTGTGACGGGCCTCGCAGCAGGCGGGAGATCCAGCCCGGCACTCGATACTCCTGCACGACCTGCACTGCGGAGGTGAACCTCTCGCTCGCCCGCCGTCCGATACAATAGACCTTCGAGTGCTGCCAGGACCCCTCAAACTCGCCCACCAGGAGCGACGCCGCCGGCCACCGGGCCATGCCCGCCCGCCGCTCTGCAAAGTCGTACGACATGTAGAGCCAGTCCAACAGCACGCCGTGCGACCCGGCGTGCTCGTAAGGCGGGCCGCTGACGATCTCCAAAGGCAGATCGTACCCCGTCTGGTCCTTGAAATACGCCCCGAACTGATCGACCGGCAGGAACCCCGACGAGCCGAACCCCGCCACCCGCCGCCGCAACTCGTCCAGGGGCACCTCGGTGACGATGCGAACGTCCTCCAGTCGCAGGGGCCCCCACCCGCGCTCGCCGCACATCCGCACGTGGTTCACCCGCATGACGTCCAGCCCAAACAGGTGGCAGGCCACCACGTCGTGGGCCACCGGGTTGTCGGACATCATGAGGATGCCGAGATGCTTCCCCGGCTCCGTCATCTGATTCCCGCCCCAGGCCACTTCGACGGCATCGGTCACGATCAAATCGGGTCGGGCGATCTCCATCATGTCGGCGATGCGGCGATCGTTGTGGAAATTGTGGCCGTCCATCCGATCCTCGTCCAACAGCAATCCGATGCCGCCCAGTTTGCAAGCGCCCGTCAGGCCTTGAGACAGGACGTTCGACTTCAGCTTGGGAAACCAGATGAGCGTCTCCGCATCTCGCAACGCTCGGGAGGTCAGGATGCTCTCCCAGTAGCGATGCTGGGGCGTCCACGCCGTGGCGGCCTGGCGTCGCTCCTCCGAGGGAATCCTCGGGCCCATGCTCAATCGATACCGAGTCAGAGGTCCTTCATCGGTAGGAACGATACGCACCCGGCCGTGGAACATGCCCGGCAACGCGCAGAACCCCTGACCCCGGAACTCGGGCGCCTCGCCCTCGGCCCGGCGGGCCATCACCGCGGTCGGCACCCCCGCCCCGCTGTTCCCGATGAACGTCAACTCGGCGTCTGGGACCTGGCTCAAGATCTGCTCGATGGCCGGCCGCACCACCTCTGGCCGCGTGTAGCAGTGGCGAGACACGCCGCGGTGGGCCATCACCCAGTTGCACTTGGCCGCCAGGACCCGACCCAGGGGAACCTGAACCACGCCGAAACCCCGGCTCAGTGCCTCGGCCAGGACCGCAGACTGATAGCTCTCCGCCCGGCCAATCCACACGACAGGACGCTCGCTCACGCCCACCATGTTCCGTATCCGATATCTGCTCTTCCTCTGCTTCTTCCTGCCGGCGTGGTCGGCACCAGAGCCGTGGCGTGGCGCCACGGTTGAGCTCAGTCGTGTCCTGCCGGGCTCGCCTCGCTACTTGATGACGGATCAAGGCGACGTCTTCGACCTCTGCCACCGGGCCGGCCTGAACGCCTTGCGCCTGATCGGCCCCTCGGCGACGGCCGACTGGCCGCTCCTGGCCGAACGGGCCCGAGTGACGGGCGTCGCCCTCCTGGTGGTCGTGTCGCTCAAGGCTGATCCCGACCTGCTCCAGGCCATTGCAGCCGTTCATCCTGCCTGCATCGAACGCTCTGGAGCAGGCGGGTCGCTGCCGTTCTCGCCTGTCGACCTGGGTGATGTTCCTTTCTCCGATACGCGGTCGAGCCACATCGCAGCCCGTGTCGCAGCCGAGATCGACCAGTCGGGCCAGGGCCAGCCCGTCCTGGTCGAGGGATGGGGGCAACCCCCCGACCCACGTCCCGAGATCCGGCGGGAAGCGTTCTGGGCCCTGACTCGAGGGGTATCCCAAGCGCACGTCCCCGTAGCCGGCCTCATCTACCCCTCTCTCCTGGGAGACTCGGGTCTGTTCCGTCTCCAGGGCATCGGCAAACGCCTCGAAGTGCGACCCGACCTGGTCACCCTGGCCAGCGCCCTCGGCGGCAACGCCGCCGGCGCCCAGTCCTTGATGTCCGCGCCCCCCCTCCAGTTGACGCCATAAGCGAGCGCCCAAGACCAACCGGGGGGCCCCAGCGAAGCGAGGGGGGCAGAGCCCTCGAGGTTAGCGTTGGCTAGTAGCGCGAAGCAGATGCCGCACAGCTCCCCCAAGCTGCCAGCCGGGGGGGCCCCCAGCGAAGCGGTTGGGGGGCGGCAGCCCTACGAGGTTGGGGGGCGGCAGCCCGATAAAGATTGCAGGGATAGGCGAGACAGGGTATAATTTCATGGATGGAGTAGGAGGGATACGCATGGCCATGACCAGCACGCGTTCCAACGGTTGCCCGCCTCCAGAAGGCCAGGACGAATCGACCTACGTACGGGGCGCCGATCCCTACGTGCGCTGTTCCGTGCCAGCCTACACGCTAGAACGCAACGTCGTAGCGCTTTGCGATCATCCTCAAAGCCACGACGCTTCTCACGTGCACCTGCATCTACAGTCGGGTGAAGTGTTTCTCGACCGCGCCACGACCACTGCCCTCCTCCCCCTGCGGTTGCGCCCCCTGCGGGTCTCGCTGGACGCCATCGCGCGCAGCGACCCCTGGCTCCTGGCTCGTAGCCCCGTATTCTACACCGACCAGCACGGACAGGTCCATATCGATTTTCCCAGCCTGGCCGGGTTCACCGTCGATCCGGGGGGCGCCCCCTTCGGCCGAGCCGTCAACCCTTACTAAAACCAACAAAGTTTTACACTGGCGTAGCCTGCCGGTAACATCGCTGTGGTACAGTGGAGCCGACAGGAGGCGCGACCATGATCACAGCCACCCCCATCGCCCTGAGGGCACCCGCTCGGACGCTGGTGCTGACCGAAGGGCTTGTGCAGAACTACGGCGCGGTCATCTCCTCCCAGGCCATCTTTACGAGAGCCCAGCCCTGGCAGTCTCCAGTGGTCACCAAGGAGCTCCGGCTGCGAACCGCGGCAGGCCCCATCGTGGTGCGAGAAACGGGCCGCCACCTCACCGTCAGCCTGCTGAAGTCCGACACGCTGCTCTACGAAGCCAACGAAACCACGTTGACGCTGCCGGCCATCAATGCCCGGGTCGCGGAAGACCTGGCCAGACGGCACGGCCAGGACGTGATTGAAGGGGCTCGGGCCATCGGGATTCGGGCCCAGGCCACCCAGCAAGTCCTTCACACCGATGGGACCACGACCGTCTATGACGGTGACGGCAGTTACCATTGGGACGGCGCCAGATTGACCGGTGTAGCGCACGCTGCCGGTGCAGACTCTGTGTACGTCGAAGGTGCCTTCAGTTCGGACGGCCAGGACTGGGTCTTTCCGACCCACGCCGTGCGCCCGTTCATCTCCCGACTGACTTAAAGCCCCAGGAGAGCGGTTCCCCCGCATAGAAGCGAGTGTCGTGCATCCGGAGACCATCGACGGTTATACCGTGGCTGGCGTGTTGGGCGATGGCAGCCGGGGTACCGTCTACCACGTAACGCACCCCCAGTCCGGCCAGGCGCTTGCCCTCAAGCTCCTGAGCACCGCCCCACTCGCCTCGGTGGAACAGGAACGGCTGGCCCGCCAGTTCAAGGCTGTCGCCGCCATCGACCACCCTGGCGTGGCCCGGCTTTTCGACCACGGCACCTTTGAGGATCGACCCTGGTACACCATGGAGCAGGTCGACGGGGTGCCGCTGCGCGCCTGGATGGCAGAGGACCACGACCTGGGGGAACTGGCGCAGATTTCAGATCAAGTCCTGCAGGCCCTGGCGTGTCTGCATGAACACCGAACAGTGCATGGCGATCTCAAGCCGGAGCACATCCTGGTGACTGCCGGCCCCCACGCCCGGTTGGTGGACTTCGGCCTGGCCAGGGTCGTGCCCATCTCGCATGCTCGCACGCCCTACACGGCTCCGGAAGTCTTGCAGGGGCAGACACCCGATATCCGAGGCGACCTCTATGCATTCGGGGCTATCCTGTACGAATGTCTGACGGGCCAGCCCCCCGAGATGCCGCTGCAGTTGACCGGTATATCGGAGGGGATCGAGAAAGTGCTCTTGCGACTGCTGCGCAACGATCCGCAGGGTCGGTATGGAAGTGTTCGGGAGGTCCAGCAAGCGTTGATCCTGGCGGGCTTTCCGGCCCACGGGGTCGTATCGAATACCGCCCTGCCGGCGGAACTCGTCGAGCCCCGCCTGGTGGGTCGCTCTGCCCAGTTCGACACGCTACTGGGGTCGCTCGCCGCGGTGCGAGGTGGAGGCGTGCGGGTGGTGGTGCTGCACGGCGAGGCCGGCATCGGCAAGAGCCGCCTGGTCTCCGAGTTCGCACGACAAGCCAACCTGGCTGGCCTGCCCACCTGGTGGAGCCGTTGCCAACCGCACGAGGGCATGCCGTTCCGGGCGCTCACCCCTTGGCTTCGACCATCGGACGATCTCGTCACCGGCCCGGCCGGTCCGGAATCCATCATCGACCTCTTTGGTGAGCAATTGCCCCACAATCCGGGCGACCGCTTCCGGCTATACGAGCGGGCGGCTCGCCAGATCCGACAGACGTTGCAGGCCAGCCCGGCCCTGCTGATCGTCGAAGACCTGCACCACGCGGACTGCGGCAGCATCCACATGCTGGAATACCTGCTGGCCAACCTCAATCAGGCCTGTCCCGCGGGTGGGGCGCTCATCGTGGTGACGGTTCGTGAGGAAGAGGTCAGCCGCAACCAGGCCACCTTGGCGTGGTTGAAGACCGCGGCCGTATGCGACTGGTTTGTCGACATGCCGATCGGCGGTCTATCGATAGACGACGTGGACGCCTTGATTGGAAGCATGCTGGGGGGCGATCCGGTGCCGGGCGGATTGAGCGAGAGCCTGTATCGGCAAACCGAGGGCAATCCGCTCTTTACGTGCGAACTGCTCAAAGCCCTGGCCACGCAGGGCACCCTCACCCGCGCATCCGACCGTTGGGTGTGGCAGGAGAGCCGCCTCCCCCAGACCTTGGAAGAAGCGCTCCGCGTCCGTCTCAAACGGTTGCCGCTGTCCCATCGGGAGGTCCTGTCGCACGCCGCCGCCCTGGGCGACGGCTTCAGTCTGCCACCGTTGGCTGCATCGACGACCCTCTCGCCGGCAGAGGTGGCAGAAGCGCTCGAGAGCCTGCTCTCCCAGCGCATCCTGATCGAGGCACCGGCGGGGCGGTTCTCGTGCGCCCATGCGAGAATCCGCGAGCTGCATCTGGCCGGTCTGAGCCCCCATCGGGTGCAGGACATCCATTTGAAGATTGGCGTGGCCCTCGAAGCATGGGAGAAAGAACACCCGTCGCCGACCGGGCCGTTCACCCTGGCCTGGCACTTCGCCCAATCGGGCATCCTGTATCGAGCCAAGCCATACCTGCTGGCGGCCGCCGACCAATGCAACAAAGCGTTTTCCTGGCTGGATGCGGCCGAGTTCTATCGGCAACTGCTCGAGGTCAAGGGCAACGAACGTCTGGTCGCACACGAGGAGCTGTGCATGGCCGAGGAGAGCAGAGCTGACGCCATGGAAGCTGGCGGCCAGCGCGAGGAGGCCATGCTCATTGTCCACCGCCTCCTCGAGCATGTCCCGCCCGGACGTCACCGGCCGGTGCACATCTCTCGTCTGCGCCGCAAGCTCGCCTGCATCTGCTATGGGATCGGAGATCATCTGGGTGCCATCGAACACCTGCAAGAGGGCCTCATGGCCCTGGAAATATCGGTTCCCAAGGAAGGGGTAGGCAACGTCCTGCGGACCATGGAGAACCTGGTCCGCAGCAAGAGCAGCGCGCTGGCAGACAAGTCCCTCTCCGACGATCCCCTGCGAGCGGAGGAGACGCTCTCGCTCTGCGAGGCGGTGGCCCATACCGTCTATGTCGCCGGCGTGGCCGGCTCGGAAAAGCATCACAGCATGCTGGTCAACACCCTCCTCGTCTACAAGCAGGTCGCCAGTCAGACGAAAGCCGTCCCGCAGCAGGCCATGGCCGAATTCCTGGATGCCTGGTACCATGCCACGGACAATCCACCCAGGCCGCGCCAGGCCCACGGTTCGATGCAGAAGCTGCTGGAGCTGTTGAACAACATGCGAGACGAGCCCCGCAAGGCCACCTTGCTGTGGGAGTGCGGCTATCTCTGCCTGCTCCTGGGGTGGCTCAAGGAGGCTTTGACCTACGTCTCCGAAGGCCGATTGCTGGCGGACCGGCTGTCCGACGTGACGGGCGTCGCCTGGGCCTCCATCACCGAATCCCACGTGTTGTGGTTGCAGGGCGAGACGGAGCCCGCGCGGACGCGGTGCCAGCAGGCCATCCACCTGTCGGCCCTGACGGGCATGCGGGGAGCCAGGGCAGTGGCCCAGATGTTGCTGGCCCGGCAGTTGATGACGGCGGGCGAGCTGAAAGAACCGGCCCGGCTGCTGGAGGAGGTCCGGTCGGGGGGCACCCAGGGCTTTGAAAATCTCATGTCCGATGTGGGCTTTGGCATGCTGCGGCGGCGGGAAGGTCGCCACGCCGAGGCGGTGGCCCTCCTGCGCCAGGCCATGGACGGCTTGCTGGAGGGGCGTCGCGGCACGACGCATGCCCTCGAGGCCGGTATCGAACTGGGCGCCACTTACTATGCACAGGCCACGGAAGGGCGCAAGAACCCCATCGCCGCGACGGAGCTGGAGAAGCTGCTCAAACGCCTGGATCCGTTGTCCAAGGAGCTCCCGTTGCGGCGGGGAGGGTTGCTCCGCTTGCAAGGGCTGCTGGCCGACCTGCAGGGCAAGTCGGCGGAGTCGATGACGGCGTTCCAGGAGAGCCAGAAGCTGCTCGATGCGGGGGGACAGGCTCTCTACGCCACCCTGGGCACCCCCGTCCAGGCCTGAGAGGGAAGCCGACAGGAGCGGCAGAATCCCCGTCCTTCAAATTTTCAAGGGGGCACGTACATGCGTCGATATGCGGCGGGCATGGTCGGGTTGGGATTTCTGTTGAGTGGGTGTGGCGGGAACGGCGGCGGCACTTTCAATCCTGGGGTGCAACCGACCCTTCCGGTGACGGCGGTCCTGACCGACTTCATGTTCACCGCCAACGCTGGAAGCACCACCCTGTCCGAGTTCGCCGTCACCAACACCGCCACCGGAGCCCTCAGCGGCGGGAACAATCTTGACGTCACCGACGGGGGCACACCAGCCTCTCCGGTGGGCGAACTGCTCGATACGGGCTTTACGGGCTCTCCCGGCAGCGGAGTAGACCAGCGGGTCGGCAACTTGTACGTAGCCGTTCCAGACGGGCTCCTGTCCTACAGCTACGCGGCCGTGAGCGGCAGTCTGCAGGCCGCGCAGACCACGGCGGTGGCGCCGGCCGGCGGGGGCAGCCTGACCGGGCCGCTGGCCGAAGACACGAGCCTGGGCCTGCTGTATGCCGCCACGACCAACGGCATCGACGTCTACGTCGTGTCCGGTACCAGCGTGTCTCGACCCGGCGTCAGCAATGCCGTGGCGCTGGCGAATGCCTCTTCTTTGACCATCGCCACCGTCAACGGCGCGGAAGTCCTGCTGGCCACTTCACCCGCGGGTCTCACGGTCTACCCGATCAACACCAGCCACCTCGGCACCGGCGGGGTGTTGGGCACTCCAGTCACGCAGGGCACGCTGGCCGTGCCCTCGATGGCGTCGGCCAGCAGTACCGTGGGCGGTTCGTCGGCCGGGTCCATCCTGGTGGCGGTGGCGGAAGCCCCCAGCGGAGGTGGGACGAACGGTGAGACGTTCAACCTGACCGCCCCGGCCGGTACGCCGGGCCTGGGCGATGAACACACGTTCACGGTCGGCAC
>DASYBA010000404.1:0-4417 GCA_036501005.1 Candidatus Xenobia bacterium
CTTCGAGAGCTTTGCGGCGAGGCGACCGCCATCAGGAACTGCAACTCCGATTCACCGTGGTCGGATTTTCCAAGTACCTGCACCGATACCTCGGGATCCGAGCGCCCTGGGAAGCGCAGGCTCGCCTCCGCATCGCGCACATCCTCATGGAGAAGGGCAAATACCAGGACGCCGCCGAGCAGTGCCGCCTCATGCTGGAGCGGCCTCTGCCCCCGTCGTTGGAGGCGCATTTCAGGCGCTACCTGGCCGACTGCCAGGAGGGCATGGGCCAGACCGAGCAGAGCCAGAAGACCCGAGAAGAGGCCGTCCGGGGCCTGGACGAAGCCGAAGCCACCGTCGACGTGCTGAAGGGCCGCGGCGATGCGGCTCGCCTGGCGGGCAAGAACGCGGAGGCGCTGGAGGCCTACCAGGCCGCTATCGACCGGCTCCGCCAGTACCCTCGGATCGCCGCGCTACTCAAGCTGGAAGGGCACATCCAGGTGAGCATGTCGCTGTCCTGCAATAGCCTGGGCCAGGACGCCGCCGTGATCGAACACGCCGCCAAGGCGCTACTTTTGCCGTTGACTCCCCTGCTGGAGCAGCTCGCCCACGCCATGGCCGGGCTGGGCCAGCAGAAGGCCGGTCGTCTCGACGAAGCGGAGACGCATCTGTCGCGAGCCCTGGAGCTGGCCCAGCAGGCTGACAACGCCAAGCAGGTGGCGCAGCGTACCGGGCAGTTGGCGGGCATCCAGAGATTGCGTGGCCACACCCGGGAGGCCCTGGCCACCTGTCACGCGGCAGAGCAGGCGGCGGGGGCAGAAGACATCCGCATCCTCAAGAGTATCGAAGCATCCTGCTGGCGCCATCTGGGCGAGTGGGACAAAGCCCTGGCCGCGCTGGACGCGGCCTCGCACGGGGCCCGCTACGCCCGACCGGCCGCGGAAGCCAAGCACCGCGGCATCGTCAACCTGGAAGCGACGTGGATCCTCGGTGAAGCCGACAGGACCGAGGGTGCCGCTCGCCGCCTGTCGGACGTGGGATGGTTCGAGGAAGAAAAGCTGGAACGGGTCCGCGAGGCCACCGGGGTCTGGATGGACGCCATGCAGGGCAAGACGTCCGAATCTCTGGAGCGTCACCGGCGGCTCGTCTCCCTCCTCAACGACATGGAGGGGGACCGACGAGGGGTTCAAAACCTGTGCGCGCTGCTCGGCCGCGCCGCAGTGGCCCGGCACGACTGGGACGTCGGCCTCGACATGTGGCGTCGTTACCACACCGAAGACCTGGAGCCCGCCTGGCGGCCGCTCGGGTTCTACATGCAGGGGCGCTGCCTGCGGGGCCGCGGCGACGAGGCGGAGGCCCGCCAGGCCTTCCAATCGGCCGTGGACGCTCTCCCGGAGGGTTGGTATCGAACCCTCGCCCAGGGCGAACTGCATCGTTGATTCGACACCGTATCGAAGTACGCGGCGTCGTCCAGGGGGTGGGGTTCCGGCCGTTCGTCTATACCCTGGCGGTGCGACTGGGGCTGACCGGCTGGGTCTCGAACGATGCGGACGGGGTGCATGCCGAAGTCCAGGGCGCCGGTCCGGCCATCGAACAGTTCGTCGCCGCCCTCCGCTCTGACGCTCCCCCGCTGGCCGTCGTCGAAGCGGTCGAGAGCGTCGCCGTGCCGTGCCAGGAAGACACGGGCTTCCGTATCGCCCCCAGCGACGGCAGCGGCCGCCCCTCCACCCTCGTGTCTCCCGACGTGGCGACCTGCGGCGACTGCCTCCGCGAGCTGTTCGATCCCAACGACCGCCGCTATCGATACCCGTTCAACAACTGCACCAACTGCGGGCCGCGCTACACCATCATCCAGGGGGTGCCGTACGACCGGCCGAGCACCACCATGGCGGGTTTTCCCATGTGCGGGCCGTGCCGTATCGAATATGAAGATCCGACCAACCGCCGCTTCCATGCCCAACCCGTCGCATGCCCGGTGTGCGGCCCCCGCCTCAGCCTCCCGGTGGAAACTGTCGTACAGCGTCTGTTGGCCGGAGACATTGTCGCCATCAAAGGGCTGGGCGGGTATCATCTGGCGGTCGATGCGACGCAAGATGCCGCCGTGGCTCGCCTTCGACAGAGAAAGATGCGGGAGGAGAAACCGTTTGCGGTCATGGTGCCCGACCTGGCAACCGCCGAGAAGCTATGCCACGTGACCCCCGCTGACCGACGAGCCTTGCTGGCGGCCGAGGCGCCCATTGTGTTGATGGCGTCTCGGGGCTCCCTCGCACCCTCGGTGGCCCCCGGCAATCGCTCCCTGGGCCTGTTCCTCCCCTACACGCCCCTGCACCATCTCCTCATGCGAGACGTCGGGCGACCCCTGGTAATGACCAGCGGCAACCGCACCGACGAACCCATCGTGTACCAGGATGGGGACCGCCGATTGGACGACATCGCCGACGTGATGCTGGTCCACGACCGGCCCATTCATATCCGTACTGACGACAGCATCGTGCGAACGTTCCGGGACGCCCCCACGGTGCAACGGCGAGCCCGCGGCTTCGTGCCTCGGGCCGTCCGGGTGCCCGAGGGGAGGCTACCCGGCCTCGCCGTGGGGGCAGAGCTCAAAAACACCATCTGTCTCTTGCGAGGCAGCCACGCTTTTCTATCGCACCACATCGGCGACCTCGAAAACCATGAGGCCTATCGATCCTTCGAACAGGCCATCGAACACCTGCAGCGTCTGTTCGACATCGAGCTCCGTTGGATCGCCCACGATCTCCATCCGGAGTATCTCTCCACCAAGTGGGCTCAGGACCGGGATCTGCCCCTGATGGGCATCCAGCATCACCACGCCCATATCGCATCGTGCCTGGCCGACAACGGCCACCCGGGCCCGGTCATCGGCATAGCGCTGGACGGCCTGGGCTTTGGCACCGACGGCACGATCTGGGGTGGGGAGTTCCTGGTGGCGGACCTGCGGGATTTCGAACGCCGCGGCTGGCTGTCGCGGGTGCGCATGCCGGGCGGCGCCGCGGCCATCAAGGCCCCCTGGCGCATGGCGTTGTCGTGGCTGGAGGCGACCTTTGGGCAGGCCCTGCCAGCCCTGCCCCCTGTGGGGCAGCACCCGGAGCAGGACCTGGTGTTGCAGGCGGCCCGCCAAGGCATCAATGCGCCGTTGACCTCCAGCATGGGTCGGCTGTTCGATGCCGTATCGGCCATCCTGGGGGTACGCGAGGTCATCTCCTATGAGGGGCAGGCCGCCATCGAGCTGGAGCAGCACGCCGATCCCGACGAAACGGGTTCTTACGCCGTCCCCCTGCGAGACCTGGATGGCGGGTCGTTTGAAGTGTCCGGGGAGGACCTGATTCGACACGTCGTCTCCGATCGGTTGGACGGCGCGCCGGGCCCCGTGGTGGCAGCCCGTTTCCACCACGCGGTGGCCGACGCCATCCTGGCTGGGGCCGAACGATTGAAGTCCCTCCACGGCCTGTCGACGGTGGCCCTGTCCGGCGGCGTGTTCCAGAATCTGCGTCTGCTCACCGGCACGGTCGAGCGGCTGGAGGCGCACGGGTTCACGGCGTTATGCCACCGCCAGGTGCCTTGCAACGACGGCGGCATCAGCCTGGGCCAGGCCGTCGTGGCCAGCCGGCGAGCGACAGGTCCGGCCGGCCCCACCTAGAACTCATCCAGCGGAGGTGGATATGCGACGTCGTGATTTTCTGGCGCTGGCCTTGATGGCTCCCCTGGTCGGCGGTCCCGTCTGGGCGGACGATCTGCCGAGCGGTCTTTCTCCGACCACCTTCAAGGCCTTGGACAAGATGGTCGACAACCTGCTGGGCGCGTACAACGCCAAGGACGGCAAGAAGTACGTGGCCGACTTCGATCCGTCCTACCAGAACAAGACCCCGGCCGAGACGGAGCGCTGGGGCCAGACCTACGTCGTCGAGACCCGCCAGCAGTTTGGCGCTTACCGGAGCCGAGTCCTCGACAGCGGCATGTGCTCCATCTACAAAATTGACGAGGGCGGCACTTCCTCCCTGGTCTATCGGCTGCAGATGGACAAGGGCCCTGCGTTCCTCTATGTCACCATCCAGCGGAACCCCAGCGGCTTCAAGTTCGGGGCCGTCACGTTCCACGACAAGGCGCTGGACGGGATGGAGTAGCGAGCCACTCGTACCAGCTCGCCAGACCCGTGCCCGTGCGGGCCGAGACCTCCAGAACGTGGCACTGGGGCGCCATGGCCGACAGGTTTTCCAGGGCCAGCAGGCGATCGAACCCCGCCGCCTCGGCCATGTCGACTTTGGTGATGAGCACCAGGTCCGCGCTTTTGAACATGGTGGGGTATTTGAGCGGCTTGTCCTCCCCCTCGGTAACCGACAGAAGGACCACCCGGGCGGCCTCGCCCAGATCGTAGGCGGCCGGACAGACCAGGTTCCCGACATTTTCGATAAAGAGC
>DASYBA010000405.1:0-5889 GCA_036501005.1 Candidatus Xenobia bacterium
ACAGGTTCACCTCCCCGACCGGCGTCTCCACCAGTTGGGCCCCGTACTTAGTGCACAGGTCGTCAATCATGGCGGTCGTGGAACTGTTTTTCACCACCACCGCCCGGCCGGGCTCCTTCAAGCCCTCGAGAAGATGCCGCACGGCCAGGGCCAACGTGAAGTCCTCCCCACGGGCCTGTCCTTTCTCGTTCACCAGGACCAGCCGGTCGCCGTCCATATCCTGCGCAGCGCCAAACTGGCAGCCGTTTTCGACGACAGCCTCGCACAGCGGTCCCAGAACGTCCACGCTCGGCTCCGGCTCCCGATCCGAATGGACCTCCACAATCTCGCACCCCAGAGCCGACAGCACCGCCCGGGCGACCGCGGCCCCCGCACCGCCGGCGAAGTCGACCGCTACCTTGAACTGCAGGGGACGGATCCGATCCGCATCGACTCGGGCCAGGACTCCGTTCCGGTGCGCCTCGAACGCCTGCACGGACGCGTCACGCGGGGACGGGGCTTCGAGCCCAGCCGGCATGTCCCCGGCCAGACCCTGGTAGTAACCGAAGAGGCGCTTGATCTGCGGCCCGTCCATGACGATGCAGTCGGGCGCCAGGAAATATTTGAAGCCGTTCCACTCCCGCGGGTTGTGGCTGGCCGTGATGACCAGCGAGACATCTGCGTCCAGCGCCCGGCAGGCCACCTGTGCGGTCGGCGTCGAGCACACTCCCAGATCCCACACCTCGCATGGAAAGGTCGTCGTCGCCGCCAGCACCGCCTGCCTCAGCTCAGGCCCCGACGGGCGGTTGTCCCGGGCCAGCAGGATGCGGGGCGGCCGGGCCCTTTCCGTCTCGGCCAGAAACGCGCCGAGCGCACGGGTGAAGCCGTACGCAACCTCTGGGGTCAAATCCCGGCCGATGATGCCTCGAATTCCCGAGTAGCTGACCTTGAGCATGTCCCCACCTTTCTACCCAGGAAGCCTGGGGGGCGATTCACGAAGTCGCCCGGCATGATTGAATTGAGTTCGCTGCTTGATCCTGCTGCTCTTACCCCCGAGCGGATCGTCCACTGGCTGGTGCATCCGCTCTTCAGTGAAGGCGGCGACGATCTCATGCTTCCCATCATGTCGGGAGAACGCCCGCTCGTCCTGGCCCTCCGCGGGCTGGTCCTGCCCATCACCCCCCAGCTCGATGACACGTTGCGAGTCGAGGGCCACACCAGCCAGTACAACGCCCGTCTGGACATCACCCTGTCGGAGTCCGGCTGGGAGGTCCGCGGCCAGCGCGATGGCCACGCCGTCGACTACAAGATCGGCCTGTTGGCCACGCAGGTCTCCATCCAGGGCCAGACCGGACACCACCACGCCGACGCCACCGTCGACCTCGAGCCCAACTCCCTCCGAGTGCAGGGCAACCTGGCCGGAGACCACTCCGAGTTCGAGGCTGTGATCAACGGGGGCACCCTACGCGTGATGGGGCTGGAGCACTCTGAGAACGTCCACTACGACATCGCCACCAGTGGCGGCGAGTGGCACTGGCAGGGAGAGATGGCGCAAGGGTTTACCGACCTCAAACTCCACCCGGCCGAAACCGGCTGGCTATTGAACGGCCAACTCTACAATGAACCGTGCCGCCTGACGCTGGGCACGACCGCCGAGGGCCTGAAGGTAGAAGGCTTCACGGGCTGGGGGCCCGTCCACTTCGAGGTTCGCAGCAACGAAGCCGGTCTCGTCGTCGCGGGCCGCTCCGACAAGAGCCACCTGGACTATAAAGTCATCTTCTAGCCGCCGTTGATGATGCGGCTCATGTCGTCGCCCGCGGCCTGAGGCGGGGGCGGTGGCGCCGCGGCCGGTGCGGCGGGCGTCATGTCGACCCAGCCCTTCGGGGCACCCTGCAGCATCTGGGCGGCCTTGGCGTCTCCCTGGCGGGCCTGACCGTTGTCCAAATCGATCATGGTGATGCTCGACCCACCTGGGTTCATGACGTGGACCTCGGCGTGGCCCTGCGCATTGCGGGTAACGGCGGCCGGCACGTTGAGCGGTTGGTTCTGGCCGTCATACACCTGCGCGTAAGTCATGACCGAGCCCGGCGTGGTGCTCTCGTCAACGCGAACCTTGGCATTGTTGCCCAGGGGGACGGTCATCTGGCCGTGCGCCCGGCCGTCATTTCCGGGCACTGGCTGGGCATGCGGGAGAAATTGCATGCCGGGTAGGCCCACCCCGGCCGTGGCCGCGTGGGTGGCCACCTGAGAAGCCTGGTGCTTCACGCCGCGAACCATGCCGCCCCATCGTTGGGCGTCGGCGCGACTGAGGGCGGGACCCCGCCAAAGCCAACTGTAATCTTTCTTTGGGGGGGTCTGTGCGCTGCCGGCCAGACCGTCGGTGGGCTGATCTGCCGTGCCATTGAGCCCGCTCTGAAAGGCGCTGACTCGATCTTGGACCACCCCGCTGGCATTGCTGCCGCCGAAAATTCCGCCCAGTTTCATGATGACACTCCTGCTACCCGCTCTATTCCTACCATCGTAGCGGTCTGGGGCCGCCCTGTCTGTTAGCTCGTTGTTAACGATGTTAATTTCTTGCGATCTTTTTGTTGACAGTTTAACTGTTATACTGTAACATAACACCGTGAACCTGGACGAACTGTGCTCAGCGGCACAAGCCGACATCGAGCGACGGCGTTGGCCCTCGCCGGGCGGGCGGGTTAACACGACGTTGAACGGTCGCACCGTTCGCTACTACACCACCAGCGGACTCATGGACCGCCCTTCCGGCTACGACGGCGGCGTAGCCCGCTATGGACCCCGCCACCTGCTTCAACTCCTCGCCATCAAGGCGCTCCAGGCCCAGTTCCTGCCCCTGCCGGAGATCCAGCGACGCCTGTATGGGCGAAGCGACACCGAGCTGCAGAGCGTCGTCGACGCAATGGCCGCCGCACCGGTCCCCGAGATCGGCCTGCAGACCTGGTTGACGATCAATCCCGTTCCGGGCCTCCGGCTCGTGCTGGAAGACCGGGACGAATTTCTCGACTGGCTCCGCCGACACTCAGAAGCCGACTTGTACCGCAACGTCGAACACGCCCTGCACCTCCTGGCCCAAACACACGCAAAGGAGCAAACGCCATGAAGACGATCGATCTCCTGCCGGACAGCCTGTGCCCTCCCCTACCCGACGCCGTCGGCCCTGGATTTCTAAAAGGTGAAAGCCGGGACGTCGTCTTCCCGCTGGCCGGGCTGGCCGTCGAAGCCCGCCTGAGCGGACCCTTGGCCAACGTCGACGTGCGCCAGCAGTTCACCAATCCCTATTCAGAACCGATCGAAGCCGTCTACATCTTTCCCCTGCCCTCCGGTGCCGCGGTCTATCGCTTTCGCATGCAGGTCAAGGACCGTACTGTCGATGGGATCGTCCAGGAGCGAGCCCAGGCTCGGGCGACGTACGAAGAAGGCGTGCGCCAGGGTCACCGCAGCGCTCTGATGGAGATGGAGCGAGACAACGTCTTCACCGTGCACCTGGGCAACCTGCCCCCGGGCGAGACCATCGCCATCGAGCTCTCCTATGCCCATCGCCTGGAGGCCAGCGACGCCGAGCAGATCTTCCGCTTTCCTTTGGTGGTGGCGCCCCGTTACATGCCGGGCGATCCTCTGGCGCGCCCACCCGTGGGGAGCGGCGTTGAATCCGATACGAAGCGGGTGCCCGACGCCTCTCGGTTGACGCCCCCCCGGCTCGTCCCCGGTCTCCACACTGGGGCCAACCTGAGCATCAAGGTGGGGATCGAGACGGGCAGCCTCTCGGTGTCTCGTCTCGCGTGCAGTCAGCATCTGGTCGAGCAGGGGGTGTCCGCCCATGAAGTGGTCGTGGACCTGGCACGGGACCGGGAACTGCTCGACCGAGACTTCATCATCCGCTATCGGGTGGCGGATCAAAACACTCGCAGTCTTCTCTTGGCCTCACCGGAACACTTTCTGCTGCAGGTCCTGCCCCCCCTGGAAGCCCCCCGCACGACGCTGCCTCTGGAGGTCGTCTTCGTCTTGGATCGCAGTGGGAGCATGCGAGGCATCAAGATGGACAGCGCCCGCCAGGCGGTAGGCGACTTTCTCCGGCGGCTACGATCCAGCGATCGCTTTGCCGTGCTGGCCTTCGACGACCATGTCGAATCGTATCAGCGGGGGTTGCAGGGGCACGGGCAAGTGGCCGATGCGATACGTTGGCTCGCCAGCGTCGACAGCCGGGGCGGCACGGAAATCCGCCAGGCGCTCACCGACGCCATCGACATGACGCAGCACTCCAAGGACTTGCCGTGCATCGTCATCATCACCGACGGCCAGGTCGGCAACGAACCCGAAATCTATCGAACCGTGCAACAGAAGGTGCCCCGCGCCCGCATCTTCACGCTCGGCATCGACACCGCGGTCAACGACGCCTTTCTCCGCCGCCTGGCCGGGCTGGGTCGCGGCACGTGCGAGCTGGTCACACCGGGCGAGAAACTCAGCAAAGCCGTCGAGCGCCTGGCGCGAGAGGTGTCCACCCCGGTCATCACCGACCTGCGCCTCCACGACGAAGGCTTTGGCGTGGACGGAGGCAGCCTGGCCCCGGCGGTACTGCCGGACGTGTTCGCCGCCCGTCCCGCGGTGGTGTTGGGTCGTCATCACGGTGCGGGATTGTTGCGACTGGAGGGCCAACCCGACTGGTCGGAGACCCTGTCGGCGACCCCCACCAGCAACCCGGCCTTGTCCATCGTGTGGGCTCGCGAACAGATCACCGCACTGGAAGACAGACTTCGTATCGAAACCGTCGACCGGGCCGCCGTCGAGAAGGAGATTCTCGAGCTGGCCCTACGCTATCAACTCCTCACCCGGTTCACCGCGTTCGTGCTGGTCGACAAGGCGGAAAAGGTCACTGAAGGCAGCACACCTCGCACCGTCGTCCAACCGGTCGAGATGCCGTCCGAATGGGCGCAGGCCCAGGCGGCGGCGCCAGCCGGCGGGGTCAGGTCCCGTTTGTCCCTGGGCGGAGCAGCTCCCAGAGATGCCATGCGGAGTCTCTCCAGGAAGGCGGTCAACGCTCCCGCCAGCCCGCTGAGCTCTCTCCCCAAGGCCCCCGCGCCAGCCCCTCCTCCTCCCCCCATGGCCGCTCCCGCCCCCGCTCCCGCTCCCGCCCCGCCAAAGCCCGCTGCGGTCGACCCGCTGACCGGCCTCCGCAAGGCCGTGGAGGCGTTCAGCACCCTGTGGCGGGCCGCCCAGGACGATGCGTCCCGCGATACGCCCGCCATCAAGGCGGGCATGGCTGAGGTGCTGAAGGCGCTGGTCGTCATCGGGTCCGAGCAGGCCATCCACCTGATGGAAGCGGGCGCCAAACTCAATACGGCCCTCCAACTGGACCGGGTCGAGGTGGCCAGCATGGGGGCGTGGCTCGACGAGCTGCGCCGCCTGACGGGTCTGCCTCCCCTGGACTGGTGGAGCGACAACATCTAGACGGCGAAGCGCCCCGCCCGGGGCGCTTCTTCTTTGCTGGGTTGTGAACAGAATGTAAACTGGCCTGCCCGCTCCCGCCGGGCGGCTCGAAGAGCGGCTCCGGCCCTGGGACGGAAACGTTCACCGCAGTTCCACCGTTCGAAGCGTCAGGGCTCGCTCACGCCGCCGCATGATCTCCAGGCGGGACTGTAGCGCCGGCGAGTGCAGCATCGCTACCAACCCAGAGACGGTGGCATACACCGCCTCGACGTGCCCCTGGTATTCGGCGACGTCCATGGCCCCCGTCGCCACGCCCTGGACGGCCTGGCGGAGGCGGCGCAGGTTCCGCCGACTGTCCGTTTGGCGGGTGCCTCCCTCGCTGTCGTTCACCACGTCCAGCGACTCGTCGGCCTCGTCATCCAGCAGGAAGCTGTCGCACGCGTAACACTTCGTATTCGATACGTC
>DASYBA010000406.1:0-6191 GCA_036501005.1 Candidatus Xenobia bacterium
AGACATCTTCCACGCCGACCCCCAGGCCCGCTCCACGCTGCAAATCATTCCCAGCACCCGGACCTACGACAACATGGCCGCCTATCCCAGTGACGGAAACGTCTATCGAGTCACCATCTGATCAGGCCGCGTCGGGCACGGTCAGCCCCGGCTCGCCGTTCACCAGGCCTCGCAGCAACCCCTCGAGAAAATCGTTGCGGCTGGGCGCAATGTCGACCGCCGATTCGTTCAGGCCCGCGGTAAGCAGGGCGGGATCCTGGAACCCCATGACCTCGTGCACCTGGCAAGACGTGCAGCGCCCGCCCGGAAACAACTCGTCTTGAAAGCTGTGACAGTCCCGGCAGCCGTACCGGACCAACCATCCGGAGGCTTTTCGCTCCAGGGTCAACTCCAGCCCGCACCAGCAGGAACGGTGGACTGTCTCCTCCGGCGTACTCCCTCGACGCCCGCGAGTCGTGTAGGCCCGCGGACTGTCCGGCGACATGGGAATGGGTTGGCGGCATTTAGGACACGCGGGTGCCCGAGCGGCTTTCTGTCTCGATGTCATGGCTTGTGCACCTCCACGCAGCAGAACAACCGACAGGCTGGCCAGCAGGTGCCCCAGGCCGTGTTAGACTTGAGTTAGCGAATAAATCAGCAAGGACAGCTCGGCGATCACCCGGTCAGCTTCCAGCACGTCGGCCACCTGGTGGGTGAGGGCCACGAAGACGTAGGAGCGGCCGGGCCGCAGCACCAGGGCGACGTCATGGCGCACCCCGTCGATCTCACCGGTCTTGTGGGCCACCCGCGTCTCGGCCGGAAGCAACAGGGGAATCTTCTCCCGATACTGCTGGCGGGCCATGATGTCGATACCCACCGAAGACCACTCGGCATTGAGAAATTCGTTTCGATACAAGGCGGCCAGACAGCGAGCCATGTCGTTGGGGCTGGTGAAGTTCTTCACCAGGGGCGAGTCGGGCGCCACCATGAATTTGCGCCCCAGCACGCTTTGCGTCATGCCCAGCTCGGCCAGGGCCTGGTTCAACCGAGCCTGCCCCAAGCGGTCGATAAGGGCGTTGGAGGCGGTATTGTCGCTCACGACGATCATCAGATGGACGAGATCTCGCCATGTCAAGGTAATGCCCCGGTGAAGCTCCATGAGCACACCGGCCCCACCCACCACGTCGGTCTCTTGGAGCGCGTATATCGACTCCAGATCGAGCTGACCAAGCTGCGCCTGCCGAAGGGCCTCCATCATGATGGGTACCTTGATGACGCTGGCGGCGGGAAAGCCCTCCTCGCCGCGATAGGAGAACCCGCCGCCGTCGGCGAGCGGCATCCAGTGCACCCCGAGGCGCCCGTGAGGGCCCAGGCGCTGTTCCAGGGTCATGCACTCCGCCTGCCAATCCACGGCCTGGGGTTCGGCCCACCACGGGAGGGTCCTGCGGCGATGGGCCCGAATGGCGGGGCGTGTCCTATCAGGTTCGCCCCGGTCGACCCTCCGACATCGACGACATCATCACCATCTGCCGCCGTCGCCCCGCGCACCAGGTGGTCTTTCACGGCGTTCCCGCGGAGGAGCGCATCGAGCATCGTATCGAATCGTATCGAGAATCGACGGCCACCATCGGATCGGAACCCAAGATCCCGGTTTTCGTGGCCGAACGACACGGGCGAGCCGCTGGATACATGGCCCTGGTGCTAGGGACGTGGGAGAGCATCACCAACGAGAAACAGGCGGTCGTGTATGACTTCGGTCTGCCGGTCGATGACGCGGCCGGCTGTTTTGCGGCCCTCATGGCGGCGGCGACGGCAGCGGCTCGGGAGGCCGGGGAACAGTACATGATCGTGAACCTCCCCGAGATTCCGGCCGAGGAACAGCTCTTTTCCGACCGGGGCTTCGTGGTGGACATGGTGAGGATTGGCAAACGGGTCACCCCAGTGCCGCCCCCCGGCATGAACGCCACGGGGTTCCGGGTTCGCCCGGGCGGGCCCAACGACAAGCTGTTCGTGCTCAATCTCAACACGATGGCCGCCCCCTTCACCATTCCGCCCTATCGAGACCGGGACGAGCTGGCCATCGGGCAGATGTACTGGGAGGCCTATGCCGAGCTGGACTTGAGCCCGGACAACCCGCTCCTGCGACTGTTTGTCGTGGAGGACGTGGCCACCGGCGCGCCGGTCGGCCAGATCATGATCAAGCTGGGCATTCGCGACCTGGACCAGATTCCCGTCGGCTACATCTACGATATCGCCGTCCACCCCGACCACATGGGCCACCACCTGGCGCTCAACCTGGTACACGAGGCTGAGCTCTTCTTGCACCGAGGCGGCATCCACTGGTTGACCGGAGACATCAGCGCCGCCAATCCCCGGCCCTTGACGCTGTCTCTCAAGTACCTGGGGTTCTCCATCCAATATCGCCGCTGGGCCCGGGCCGTCCCCGGGGGGTAGATGTTACAGAAATGTTAATTCTTCAAAGACCCTATTAACTTCTCATGAACAGGTCGTGATATCCGACCAACGGAGATAAGGCGACGGAGGGAAAGAAAATGGGTTCTATCATTGGCGGCATCACGGGCGGCGGCGGCGGCAAGGGCGGCAAGAAGGGCGGCGGACAGGGCAACCCCCTGCAGGCTCTGATGGGCGTTGTCGAAGGCTTCATGGGCATGTAGGCCAGGCCACCCCGAGGCGAAGGACCAGCTCAAGCTGGTCCTTTTTGATTTGCAGGGCGCGGCCATCGGCGAAGAGAACCGGCCGGCGAGGAGCGTGACTTTCCATGGCTTTCAATCCCCAGGCGGTCATTGGCGGGGTTCCAGAGCGGTGCCCGGCGTGCGGGGCCGACAACGCCATCGGCGACCGCCAGTGCGGCGCATGTGGCAGGGCCTTCGCCGCCGACGAGGATGACGAGAACCAGCTCGACGTCATCAGCTCCGAAGGCGTGCCGGCGGGCACGACGCCAAAGTTCACCAAAAAAGCGCCGGTGGAGAAGTCCAAGAATCTGCTCAGCGCCCAGGAGGCCGCCGCCGGCATCCAGGATGGCAGCATGGCGCGGGACAGCTACCAGGCCAAAGTGGAAGAGCTCAAGCGCGTCGCGGAGCAAGGCGTCCAGTTGATGGGCAGTGCCGTGGTCAAGGCCAAGGTAGCCAGTCTCCCGCCCGAGCAACAGGAAGTATCGAAGCAGACGGCCATCTGCATGGCCCAGGCCCTGGAGGGCTACAAGCAAATGCTCTACTACTTGTCGTCCGGCGACGTGGAAGACGTGCGCAGCGGCCTGCGGGTGGTGGAGAAGGCGTTCTACGACCTGGACAAAGTGCGGGAGCGCATCCTCGATCTGGCCAACGCGGAAGAAGCTGCGAAATGAACACGGAGATTTGTCCGGATTCTTAAAAAAGTTAACAACATGTGACTATTTATGGTGTGGGTCCGCTTGCTACACTGCGAGCGCAAAGATAGATAGGATTTAGAGAGGATCTCCACACCATGAACGCCCTTTCCGCGCTGTCTGCCCGTTCGTCGCGTCCCGCCCCCGCCCAGAGCCCGGCCGCCGAGCCGGAGCGTCAGGAATTGAAGGGCAGTGCCTGCCCGGGAACCGCCCAGGCCCAGCGCCTCGGCCCCTGCGACCCGCAACAGAAGATGCAAGTCTCGGTGCTTCTCAACCGGACCAGCGACTACCGGATGCCGGAGGGCCCCTTCCAGGCTGTGAGCCGAGAAGAGATGGCCAAGCACGGCGCCAGCCCTGCCCAGATGCAGGACGTCAAGCAGTTTGCCAAGCAGTTCGGTCTGTCCGTCGCCAGCCTCGATCCCAAGACGCGCACCGTCAAGCTGGAAGGCAACGCCAGTTCGTTCAACAAGGCGTTCGGCGTCCAGTTGAACCAGTACAAGGATGCCGCAGGCCAGACGTTCCGAGCCTACGAGGGCAAGCTCAAGATGCCCGGCGCCCTGGCCGGCCAGGTCGAGGGCGTCTTCGGTCTATCGAACAAACCCATCGCCAAGCAGCAGAGCATCATCAGCCCGGCCACCAAGGGCGGCGGCTACTCGCCTGTCGACGTGGCCAAGATGTACAACTTTCCCAAGGGCACCGACGGCACCGGCCAGACCATCGGCATCATCGAACTGGGCGGCGGCTACAAGGACGCCGACCTGCAGCAGTACTTCAAGAGCCTGGGCGTCAAGGCGCCCAACGTGAAGGCCGTATCGGTTGACGGCGCCCAGAATGCCCCCACCGGCACGGCCAACGGTCCCGACGGCGAAGTCGACCTGGACATCGAAGTGGTGGGGGCGGTGGCGCCGGGCGCCAACGTCGTCGTCTACTTCGCCCCCAACACCGACCAGGGCTTTATTGACGCCATCAACCAGGCTGCCCACGACACCGAGAACAAGCCCAACGCCCTGTCCATCAGTTGGGGCGCCCCTGAGAAAGAGTGGACGGCGGACGGCATGACGAGCATGAGCAATGCCATCAAAGACGCCGCCGCCATGGGCGTGAACGTCTTCGCGGCCTCGGGCGACAACGGCTCCAAGGACCGGGAGAAGGACGGCCAGAACCACGCCGACTTTCCCGCCGCAGCGCCCTACTCGATCGGCACTGGCGGCACCCGCATCAAGACCTCGAACGGCCAGATCACCAGTGAGACGACCTGGAACGACGGCTTCATGGGCGGCGCAGGGGGCGGAGGCGTGAGCGACGTGTTCCCCGAACCGCAGTGGCAGAAGGATGGCGCCAAGGTGCCCACGCCGGCGACGGCGGGAGGCGGTCGAGGCGTGCCCGACGTGGCCGGCAACGCCAGTCCGTTCAGCGGCTACAACGTGCTGGTCGATGGGCAGAGCATGTCCATCGGGGGCACCAGCGCCGTGGCACCCCTGTATGCGGCGCTGGCCGCCCGCCTGGGTCAGGGCCTGGGCGCTCCGTTGGGCTTCCTGGCTCCCGCCCTCTATACCCCCGACGTCGCCAAGACGTTCAACGACATCACCACCGGCAACAACGGCGCCTTCAAGGCCGGCCCCGGCTGGGACGCCGCCACCGGTCTGGGGTCGCCCGACGGCGAGAAGCTACTCGGCGCCCTGAAGCAACTGCATCAGTCGGTGACCTAGAGCTTGGCGGCAGCGGCCTTGTCGGCCTGTGCCTTGTCGTTGTCCCCCATTGATTCATAGACCTTGGCCCGGGCGGTGTAACCGTCCGGGTCTTTTGGTTGTTGTTCGATATAGCGGGTGAGGTCGTCCAGGGCGGCCTGGAAGCGGCCCAGGCGCCGATACAACGTGCCGCGGTCGTAGAGTGCGTCGCCGTCGGTAGGGTTGAGGGAGAGCGCTTTGTTGTAGTCGTTCTCGGCCGCCTTGTCCTGGTGGACGTCTTCGTAGACCAGCCCCCGGTTGACGTAGCTGTCGGGGTCCTCCGGATGGACGGTGATGCAAGCCGTATAGTCCCGCAACGCGGCATCATAGTCTTGCAGGTGCCGCTCCGCGATGGCCGCGTCGAAGGTGGCGTTATAGTTCGTCGGATCGACCTGCAGCGCGGCCCGTTCGTCCTGGAGGGCCGACTTCCAGTCCTTCTGATCTTCGTAGATGAGGCCCCGACTGACGTAGGCGTCGACGTACTTCGGATCGAGCTCGATGCACGTGGTGTAGTCCTTGAGGGCATCGTCCGGGCGCTTCAGGTGCCGGTACGCCAGACCCCGGTCGTAGTAGATGTCGGGATCTTTGGGCGAAATCTCCACGGCGTGGCCGTAATCGACGATGGCCAGGTCGAAGCGGTCCAGGTGCCGATACGCGATGCCGCGGTTGACGTAGGCGTCCGAATCCTGGGGCCGCAGCTTGAGATAGTCGGTAAAGGCCTGGATGGCATCGTCATACTTCTCCTGGTCGAGAGCCTGCTTGCCCTGCCGGAACAGGTCGTCAGCCGGATCCGCCCCCACCCTCGGGGCACCGCTCACCAGCAACAGGCCGACCAACACCCACCAGCCCTTTTTCATCATATATCCTCCTCTCCTTAAGCCAGACCAGCCGGGGGCCCCGCAATGCAACAACCGGCTGATGCCAGTTTGTCGTAACTCCCGACGTAAGCCGGGGGGGCCCCAGCGAAGCGGCTGGGGGGCGGAGCCCCTTAAGCCAGTTTCCACCCCAGGTCGGAGGTTCCCGCCGGGGGATTAGTCCGACCGAACTAGTCTACATTAGGTCGTTCGACCGAAGTAATCCGTATCGGTTTTCGGCGAAAT
>DASYBA010000407.1:0-3392 GCA_036501005.1 Candidatus Xenobia bacterium
CATCTGGCGCGTCAAAACCTGATGCGAGACCTGGGGCGGGTGTTTTCCGACAATGGCTCGCTGGGAGAAAAGCTGGCGGCCTTCCTCCGTCGCATCCAGATGTTGAAGCCGGTGGAAGCGTGCTATTTCTCCCTGTTCGACAGAGACCACGTCAATCTTCACGCGGTGGCCACCTACCACTTGCAGGAAAGCACCCGTCGCATGCCCCCCGCCCTCGAACAGAAGGTGGCCGAGCGAGCCACTCCCGTCTGCATCCCCGACCTCGCGGGCGACGTATTCAATAGCTACCTGGGCCTACCGTTGCTGAGACGGGGCGCGGTCATCGCAGTGTTGAACCTGTGTGCCCGAACCCCAGCCGCCTTCAGCCGCAAGAACGTAGAGTTCTTCACCGCCGTGACCGAGCATACTGCCCTCCTGTTGGACAACGCCTGGCTCATGGAGGAGACGCAGAAACAGGTGGACGAGCTGACCTTCGTGTTTCGCTTTTCCGGTATCCTGCGGCGGGAAAAGACCCTGGCCAGCGTCATGGAGGCGGTTCTCGAGCAGTGTATTCAATCCGTGCAGGCAGACCTCGGCTATCTGCTCGCGTTCGAACCCGAATCGGCTGCGCTCAAGGTCCTGGCGACCTCGCATGAGGGGCGGCCCGCCCCTCCGGAGGGCATGGTTCTGCCGCTCAAAGCCGCGGACCTCGCCTATTCAGAAGACCCTCGCCAGGATTTTCCCGCCCTGCTCGCGCCAGCCTGCCTGGGTCCCCTCGTCGAAGGCATGGCTCGCCTGCTTCTCGTCCCGCTCTGCACCGACCGAGGCCTGCACGCGGTCATGCTGGTGGGGCACCGGTTGTCCGGCCACATGGAGGAGCGGGAGCATCGCCTCGTGATGATCTTGACGAATGCCGCCGAGAACGCCATCGGTCGCGCCATGGCAGACGAGGAGATGCAGGCCCGCATTCGAGAGGAAGCGGCGTCCCGCGCCAAATCAGAGTTTCTGGCCGTCATGAGCCATGAACTGAGAACGCCTCTCACCTCTATTCTTGGCTTTACCGAGCTGCTGGCCGAGAATCACTTCGGTCCCACCAACGACAAGCAACAAGAGTACCTGCAGCAGGTCCTGGGCAGCGGCCGACACCTGCTCCTCCTCATCAACGACATCCTGGACCTCGCCAAGGTCGAATCTGGCAAGATGACGCTGACACTCGAAGAGGTAGATTTGCAATCGTTCTTGGAAGAGGTGCAGCGATCGTTTGCCCCCTTGGTGCACCGCAAGAACCTGACACTCCGGACCCACATGGGTCCAGCACTGTCGCCGGTCACCGCCGATCCGGTCAGACTCAAGCAGATCATGTACAACCTCGTCAGCAACGCCGTGAAGTTTACCGATAGCGGCGGCGTGGAGGTGCTGGTGCGGGCGGAGGGCGGCTGCGTCCATATCGAAGTGTCGGACACCGGCATTGGCATTCCTCGCGAGGAGCAAGACATCATCTTTCGGCCCTTCTCGCAGGGCTCGCGTCGCCCTGGCCGGGTGCAGGAAGGCACCGGGTTGGGCCTGTCGCTGTCGCGGCGGCTGGCCGAACTGCACGGCGGCACCTTGACCGTCGTCAGCGAGGTGGGGGTGGGCTCCACGTTTCACGTGGTTCTGCCTCAGGGGCTGCGGCCGTGAGCGCCCGCGTCCTGCTGGTGGAGGACAACGCCGCCATCGTCAAGCTGGTGGGCGACCTCTTGACGGTCAGCGGCTATGAGGTGTCCGCCACGTGCGATGCCGACACGGTGCTCCGCACGGTGCGCGACTGGCGACCCGCCGTGGTTCTCATGGACGTCAACCTGCCGGGCAGCACCAACGGCCTGGCCTTGACCCGGGCCATCAAGCGGTTGGACGAGAGCCCCTCCATCCTCGTCTTCACTGCCAGCGCCCTGCCCGAAGACGAGGAGCGGGCGATGGCCGCGGGGGCCGATGGATTCCTCTCCAAACCCATTCGAATGGCGGATCTCCTGGCCCGCATCCGATCCTATCTGCCGCCTCCGCCCCGGGCGGTTGACCTGCCCGACGATACCCTTCGTCCGGAGACGGCCAGCCATCCCTTTGGAGAACAACCCCCCGGTCCGACCCTGGCCCGGCCGACTTCGGGCGCGGATGGGCCCCTCGAACGGCTGGTCAACCGCGCCAACCTGTTCGACATGGCGGCCACGCAGGAGCTGGCAGAGAGGCTGGCGCACTGGCCCGGGGAGAGCTCGGCGTCCACCTGCGAAGCCACGTTCCGCATCTTGAGCCGGCTCGAGCCCGCCGCCTTGCGGTGCAAAGCCGCCGAGGCACTGGCGCGGGAGCGTCACGGCCGGCAGACCATGGGGCGCTTCCTGGAGGCGAGCGCGGTGCCGGCGCGGTGCCTGGCCCTCGAGGCCATGGCCTTGGATTTGCGGCACCTGCCCTTCCTGTGGGATGCCTTGGAAGACCATGAGCCGTCGATCCGGCAAGCCGCGGCCGTGGCGCTGGGGCGACTGGCCCGCAGCCAGCCCGAGCTTCAGCGCCGCCTGGTGACCCAACGCGTGCTGCCTGGCCTCATGCTGTTTTGCGATGCCAGGAGCGATGCTCGGGAGGTGATCCTGGCCGCCTCGCAGAGTGGCGAGGTAGAGACCCGCATGACAACATTGAAAGCCTTGCTGGAAGCTGACCCCTGGCCCGCGCTCGCGCTGGACGTGGGGCGAGACAGGCTGCGAGACGAGTGTCGGGACGTGCAGGGCCTGGCCGTGGCCCTTCTGGTGCGGGCGGCCCAAGACCAGGACCAGGGCGATGCGGTCGCGTGTCTGCTCGGCTGCGCTCGAGATGCGCGCCATCCGGCCCGGCTGCGAGCGTTGCGCGGCCTGATGGAGGCCGCCACCACCAACCAGGCCGCCCAGACGGCCGTACAGCACTTGCTGCCGGATCTGGACGAGCACGGCCGCATGGCGCTCACGCTCGGCTTGTCGCCCGCCATGCAGCGGAACCTGCCGGTCGGCGTCCGGCTTCTGGTCGACGTGTCGGCTGGGTCCTCGCTGGAGGTACGGGCGGGCGCGGCCCAGGCCGTGGTCGAGGCGGCCGCGGCTTGCCCGACCGGGAGTCTGACCGTGCTCCACGAGCTGTTCGTCCATCGAGACGGTTGGCGGCTTCTGCCGTTCGTGGCAGAGCGGGGCGGCGAGTGTGGCAAGCGGGCGGCGAGGTTGTGGCGACTGGCGCAGGCGACCGAGGAGGAGTGCGTCGCCCGACTGGCCGACTGGAGGATGGAGGGGGGCGATCAGGAGGCCTATGGCCTGCTCGAAAAGCTCACTCAGGTGGCCGCCATGGACGATCTTCTGGTGGCGGCCGCCGACATCGGTCTTTTGTCGCCGGCCTCGCCGGCCTACCTGCGACCGGCTTTGCAGGGC
>DASYBA010000408.1:0-9902 GCA_036501005.1 Candidatus Xenobia bacterium
ATGCCGCAATCTTCTGGACATGTTGCGATTCTACAATACATTCCAGAGAGGCTCGGCAAAGAAGCCGGGCAGGGGCGGAGGATCATCCATGTCAACAGTCACTTTTTCCACAGCAGCCGGTAATCTGCTCGGCGAGCGGGCGTCGAGCGCTTGTGGCGTATTGAACAATGTTCGCTTCAAGGCAGCTCAGTTGGCTCTCAACGACAAGACCGACAAAGACCAGAATTCGCAGCCGGGCGAGGTTTACGTCCCTTCTGGGACGAACCCGGAAAGCGCCCACGTGGCCAGCGGCGTGACCGGTCGGGTGTCCTTCGACCCGGCCCACCCGCCTAAAGCCGACGATGGCTTGCAGCAGTACGTCGGTGGCCCGATCGACAAGTGGTCGGCCGAGTTGAGACACACGTTCCACCTCCAGCAGCGTCCCGGCGTTCAATATGGCGAGAGCCTGGACAACGTGGGGTTCAATCCCACCTCATTTGACGGCACCGGTTGGGACGGAACCCGCTACACCTTGAAGTGCCAGGGTGACACGGAGACCGCCACCGAGAGCTCCGGCAAGAGTACGTTCCAGGTCGAGTTGAACCACGCGACCAACGCCATGACCTTCACCATCACCGAGCCCGATCAAGCCTAGAAGGGCTGCAATGCGCAAAGAACGGCGGGCTTCATAGAAGCGATCCTCCGCATCATGGAAGCACGGGGAATGGCCGCCCGACTGGCAACCATCCTGTTGGCCGCTCTTGTGGCTGGATCGACGGCCGGCGCTCTCTGGACCCACGTGCCAATCCCGTGGAACGGCGCGGTGCTGACCTACCTCATCTTGCGGGCGATGGTGAGTTGGCACGCCAGGAGCGCTCCAATAGCGACCACCAGGTCGCCGCTCACGCTCAGGACCATAGAACGGGCGCTTCGTACAGACTGAGCAGAGGATCGGAACTCACCAGCGTCATGCCTTCGACCAGGGCCTGGGCCACCAGCATGCGGTCGAACGGATCGCGGTGGTGGAGAGGCAGGTCTGCTGCCATCACGGCATGGGCATGTCGAACGTCGAGACTCTGCACGGTCAACAGGACCCGGGCGGCGAAGTCGGCCAGTGATACCGGCAATTCAAGCCGGCCAGTCTTCACCTTGATGCCGATTTCCCAGGTGCTTGCGGCACTCCAGAACATCGGTTCGGATCCTGTCATGAGGGCTCGTACTCTGTCGGTGAGGCGCTCCGGTCGCATGCTGGCCCACAAAAGGACATGGGTGTCGAGGAGAAATTTCAACCGGTTCCCTCGAATGTGGCTTGGATTTCGTCAGGAAGCGGTTCATTGAAGTCATCAGAGATCCACCCCTGCCCCTGGTAAATGCCCAGCAGGGCGGGTCGCGGGTCCGATGCAAATCGGACCAGGCGTGCCACGGGAGTGCCGCTGCGGGCAATCACGATGTCTTCGCCGTGCTCGACCTGTTCGAGCAGCCGACTCAGGTGCGTCTTGGCCTCGTGCACATTGACGATCTTCACTCGACTGATGGTAGACTAACCCTCTGACTAAGTCAACCCCGACCAGCAGGTAGTCTACCCTTGTGCTCCCGCCGGGGTGATCGCCAGGTTTTGCCCGGGAACCAGACGTCCTCGAGGCTAGTCATCCGGGGGGCTGCACAGGCGTGAAGGAGGGGGTATGGCGAGCAATCGGGGAGCGTTCTTGGGACTGGCGGCCACCGTGATCATGCCGATCGCGGCGGCGGCCGGTCCGCCAGTTCGTCACATTCTGGTCGAGAACAAGCCAGTCATCAAGGTCGGGGGAGCCCACCCGCAAGTCCACGTCAGGGGCTCGATACATCACGTTCGAGCCCTGCAACAGACGACGTCGCTGTCGGATGGCTTCAGCAACCTGAATTTCGGCAAGTGGCGAGCGGGCATGCCGGGCGTCTGCCCCAGCGGCGGCACCATGAGCATCGTCGTCAACCAGAACGGTTCCTATACGTTCTCGGGCAGGTTCCCATCGCAAGCGTCGATGCCGAACTGCCGAGTCGACCTCGCCATCGGCGTGCGCAACTCCAGCGGTAAAACGGTGGCCTGGGCGGAAAGCGGGACCGTGACGAGCCTGGGTTGGTCGTTCAGCCGATCCGGCACGAACGCGCAGCTTGCGACCATGTGGCCTGCCCTGCTGAAGGGCCACGACTTCACCGGCTCGTGGTCGGCCCACCAGATTCCCAGGGCCAACCACCAAGCCTCCAACAACACCAGTTCCGGCCCCAACGTGGCCGACGTCCTGTCGACCGTATCGGACGTGCTGGGCGTCGTATCGCTCTTTCTCTAGAAAAACAAAGACCGCCCGGAGCGATCCGGGCGGTCATACTGGGAGGTTCAGGCTCGGCGGGTGCGCCGATCGGCCACCAGGGCCAGCGCCGCCAGGATCGCAGCCAAGGCGCCTGATGCCGACGTGGTGTCCAGTTCTGGCGCGCCCGTCGAGGCAGGACCGATGATGAATGATCCGGCGACCAGGTTGAGGCCTGACCCGATGATTTCGCCATTCACGGTCGAAGGGTCCACCGTATCGGTGACGTGATGGCAGCCACAGAACATGTAGGTGCCGTCGATGGTAGAAGAAGTAATGCATGCGTTGCAGCCTTGTACGCAGAAGAGCACGTCGCAGGGCGTCAGTCCGCCACACAATTGGATGATGCTAGTGCTGACGTTGAAGTCATTGCCGGCCCCCCTGACCAGAAAGATGAGATTACAAGCCGACCCTCCACACAAGGTCAGGACTGAGCCTGCCAGGCACACCTGATTGGTGCAAAACACCTTGGTGGTGCCATCATGGTGACCGCACAACTGAAAAGTGGCGCCGGTGCGGGACAGGCAGACGCTCCCGCCGCACGCGGTCAGGCCTCGAAATGCGCTCTGGGCACAGTGCACGGCGTTGCAAACAGCATGGTCGCAGGGGTGGTTGCTCACCCAGCGACAATTATTGCCCGGTGGGCATTCGTGACCGCACACGATGCCCCCGGTGACCTTGCAACTGACGCCTTTGGCGCAGCCGGGTACGAGGTTCACGACCTTGCATGTCCCGATCATCTTTAGCTGTCCATTGATGGTCGCAAGGGGCCCTAGGGCCAGGCAAGACGAAAACCCCTGGACCACGTTGCCCGTCACCGTGGAGTTGATGACGGAACACCCCGTGCAGTAGCACACCACCGCGTTACCCGTCAGGGTAAACCCATGCCCATCCAGCACCGACGCGATGGTCGGCGCGGCCTGCGCCGTACCCGCCTGGACCGCGCACAACAATATCAAAGCCAGCCAGAGCCGGCGCAACTGTCTCATCAACCTCCTCCTTCACCGTGCAGCCCCCATGCCATGGTACCAGTCACAGGGCCCATCGGTCAATGAGACCTGGGGTGAATTTTCACCTACCTTACCGCTGGTTGCTTGACGCCGATGCTCAAAATGTTGAGCTGGTCGGTCGATACCTCCACCGGGGCGCCTGTCATGGGATCGACGCCACTCTGGTTCTTGGGAAAAGCGACGACCTCTCGAATCGAGTCGACGCCCGACATGAGGGCGGTCAGCCGATCCAGCCCCAATGCAATGCCCCCGTGCGGCGGTGCACCGTATTCGAACGCCTCCATGAGGAAGCCGAACTTCTGGTTGGCCTCCTCGGCCGAGAGCCCGATGGCCTTGAACAGCCGCTCCTGCATGGCCCGTTGGTGGATGCGAATGCTGCCGCTGCCCAGCTCGTTGCCGTTCAACACGATGTCGTAGGCGGCCGCCCGCACCTTCAGGGGTTCCGACTCCATCAAGTGGACGTCCTCCGGCAGCGCCGACGTGAAGGGATGATGCTCTGCTTCCAGGCGCTGCTCTTCCGTATTGAATCGGAAGAGGGGAAAGTCGACAACCCACACCCACTTGAAGTCGTCTTTCTTCATGAGCTTCAAGCGTTTGGCCAGTTCCAGGCGCAGCTTGCCGAACGGCTCCACGACCTGCATGCGAGGCCCAGCCATCAAGAGCACCAGGTCGCCCGCCTTGGCCCCGGCGCGCTCGGCCACCTTGGAGAGGACCGACTCTTCGAAGTACTTGCTGATGGATGACTTCACGCCTTCGCCCGTCAGAGCCACGGTAAACAGCCCGGCCGCCCCGAACGTCTTGGCCTGGGCGGTCAATTCATCCACGTCCTTGCGGGAGGCCCCGGCCATGCCGGGCACCGCCATCGCTTTGACGACGCCGCCGTCCGCGATGGCTTTCTCGATGACCGCGAAGGTGCTGCCCTTCAGCAGGTCGCCCACCTCGTGCATGCGCATGTCGAATCGCACGTCGGGCTTGTCGCTGCCATACAGGTCCATGGCTTCGGAATACTTCAAGCGGGGCAGGGGCAGCTTGATGTCGTATTGCATGACCGTCTTGAAGACGTGCGCCACCAGGCCTTCGACCATGCGATAGACGTCTTCGGTTTCGACAAACGACATCTCGACGTCGATCTGGGTGAACTCCGGCTGGCGGTCGGCCCGCAGATCTTCGTCTCGAAAGCAGCGGGCGATCTGGAAATAACGGTCCATGCCCGATACCATCAAGATCTGCTTGAAAAGCTGCGGCGACTGCGGCAGGGCGTAGAACTTGCCCGGGTTCACCCGGCTGGGCACCAGGTAATCGCGGGCCCCTTCGGGCGTGCTGCGCACCAGCATGGGCGTCTCGATCTCCAGGAAGTCCTGCCGGTCGAAGTAGTCGCGAACGGCCTTGGCCACCTTGTGTCGCAGGATGAGCTTCTGTTGCATGCTGGGTCGGCGCAGATCCAGGAAGCGGTATTGCAGCCGCACGCCCTCGTCCACCGTCTGGTCTTCGGCGATGTTGATGGGCGTCGGCTTGGCCGCATTCAATATTCGCAACTGCCCGGCCTTGACGTCGATCTCGCCCGTCGCGATGGCGGCATTGGCCGTGCCTTCTGGGCGCTTCTCGACCGGGCCGACGATGGCCACGACAAATTCGTTGCGCAGGGTCTCGGCTTTCTTGAAGAGCGCCGGGTCGTCTTTCGGATTGAACACGACCTGCACGGTTCCGCTCCGATCGCGCAGGTCTAGAAAGATCAGCCCGCCCAGGTCTCGGCGACGGTGCACCCAGCCCATCAGCGTCACTTCCTGCCCGATGTGGCTGGAGCGCAGCTCGCCGCATCGGTGGGAACGGGTTAGACCAGTCATCGGCTCGGACATCAGAACACCTTCAGTGCGTCAAATTTGAAGCGGGAAGATTCTGTCTCCCGTCCCCAGGCCCCTCTGCGAGGCCCCGCAACGACTCTATGACCCGGGCCGCCGTCTCCTCCACGCCCGCCTTGCGTACCTTCTCGTGTGGCACCATCCACGGCGCCCACTGCTGCGAGCAGTGCTCATACGTCGCTGCCTCGTACACTGCGGCCACTGGCACCTGGCGGGCCGCCGCCACGTGCAACGCGCCCGTGTCGGTGCTGACGTAGGCCCGACAGCGGCCGATCAACGCTGCCCACGTGCCGAACGCACGCTCCCCCGCCACCACCAGGCCCTCCTGAGACTGCAGCCGCCCGGCCATCTCCCGCTCCGCCGGCCCGTGCGTGACCAGCCACGTCTCGCCGGGAAAGGCCTCCCGTAGTCGTCCCAGGAGCGTCTCGAACTCCGCGAACCCCCAGCCGTCGGTGAACCAGCGCACGGAGAAGTGGATGCCGAGACCCCCGGGAAAAGCGGCGGCCGCCTCCGCGTCTTGCAAGGCGTTCGAATGCACCTGCAGCGGACACTCCTCGACCGCCAGCCCGGCCGAGGTCAATATCGACAGCATCTGTCGAACCTCGTGCATGACGGGTTCCCCCCGCTTCAGTGGTCCATCCACGTCGATCACCGTGGTGGACGTCAGCCACACGCTGGTCATCAGGCGAGCGGGCCAGCGGCTGGCGTAGACCAGCCCCCAGCGCTCGGCCGCCCGGGTGGCCGCCACGGCTCGATACGTCTCGGTGGTGGGCGACAAGGCAATCGCCAGGTCAAACGGCCCCTTCGCCTCCAACACGACCTCGGTGACGTCGGGGTTGTGGTAGAGAACGTCTCGATTATAGGGCGTGGCGAGAACGATGATGACGGCCTGGGGGTAGAGGCGCCTCAGATTGTGCAGGAACGGCGTCGACAATACCGTGTCGCCCACCTTGTCCAGGCGGGCTACCAGGATCCTTGTCATCGACCCAGGGTGCGCAGCCCCTCTTCCACGCCGTCCAGGTAGTGATATTGCAAGAGCACTTCGGACGCCAGTTTCGACTGTTGCGCCTTGGCCTTGCACATGCGCATGACAAAGCCGTCTTCGGCCACCAACCGGTGCCAGCCCAGAGCAAACGGATTCATGCCCAGCTTGAACTTGATGCTGGGATCCCGGTGTTTGCGCCACATTCGCACCGTGGCAAACCCCGACAGGTGCATCTTCCTGCACTTCTCGGTAAACGTGACCGGATGCCAGTGGTAATTGATGGCCTCCGGGTAGAACAGCATCTTGACCCCATGCTTCTCCAACCGATACCCTAATTCGAGATCCTCGTGGCCGTAGTTGGTGAAGTTCTCGTCGAAGAGACCGACGTCCAGCAACGCCTGTCGGTTGACCGACGCATTGCCGGTCAGGAAGTAGAGCCACGAGAGGGGTCTCGGCCCCGTATCGCCTTCGATCTGATGCAGGTGGCGCCCCCGCCCCCACGGGTCTCGTTTGACCGCCTCGTACTCCTCCAGCGTATCGACCTGCACCTCGCAGCCGACCACCGCCGTTGGGCCAGCCTGCGACTGGTGCACCTGGGCGTGCTTTTCGAGCAGCTTCGGATCGGCGATGATGTCGGCGTCAGTGAACAAGATGGTGTCGAAGCGAGCCTCTTTGACCCCGTCGTTGCGGGCCCCCGACCGGCCGTTGTTCGGGTGCACCAGGTGACGCAGATTGGGGGCGTTCAGCTTATGCACCAGCTCGTCGGTGCCATCCGTGGACCCCGAGTCGGAGAGCAGCAACTCATACTGATCGGCTGGATAGGTCTGGTTGAGGAGCGCAGGCAAGACCACCTCCAGGCTGTCCCGGCGATTGAAAGTGGGAATGACGACACTGATCGGCATGGCCACCCTTTCGGATCAGAGGGCGCTAGTCCTGGATGCCCTTGGGGACGACCCTTACGGACGGGCCGCCGATGGAGAAGACAGCCGTTCCACGGCGCTCTTGATGGCGTCGCTCAGCGCTCTCACGGCACCCTCCTGCCACTCGGGCTTCTTGATCAGCTCATGCTGGACCATCCACGGCCGCCAGCGCGGCGTGTTCTGTTCGAAGCCCTCTTCCGGAAACACGTCCACGATGGGGATGCCCTCGGAGGTCGCAAGATGCACCGCCGACGTATCCATCGTCACCAGCACCCGGGCGTGCGACAGGACAGCGGCGTACCGCTTCAGGCTAGGGTCGTAAAAGTGGGCCCGGGCCTCCATCGAAGGCGCCCACTCCGCCTCGGCCGGCCCGTAGGCCACTACGGCGTCCAGCCGCTTCACCAGGCCCTGCAGGAACTCCCTGGGCCACCCGCCCCGCAGCCACTTCTCCGACAGATGAAGCGCGACAAAGCCCGCTAGCCCGCGGCTGTCAACCCACTCTTGCGCCCAGGCCCGTTCAGCCTCGGGCACGACCATCCGTATCGGACCGGGCGACTCCTGGATACCCACCGCGGAGAGCATGCGAAAGTATCGCTCGACCTCGTGCCCCCCTTGCTCCGCCACGCGGTGCGTCAACCGGGGCCACAGCATCAAGCTCTTGAACGGCTTGGACGCCCCCGGCCAGAAACCCACCCGCGCGGCGGAGCCTCGCAACAGGTCGTATCCCCACATCTTCTCGGTGAACGAGAAAGCCATGTCGAACGTCCCCACCGCGGAGCCGACCAGGACCACTTTGGCCACGGCGGGATCACCTTCGAACACCCCTCGAGCCGACGGCGAGCTGACCACCGTCACCTGGGCGTGCCGCCCCAACGCCTGGATGGCCGGCAAAGAAAGCAGGCTGTCGCCAATGGCGTCGCCCCGGGCGACCAGGGCTCTCACTGAGCCGACTTCAGCACCTGCTTGACGGTCGAAAAATAGGTGCACGACACCAGTTGCTGGGCGGCCATCAACTGCATGCCGGTCAGCTCGCCCTCGGATTTCTCCACCATGCGGCGACACGCATCTTCGAACCAGCCCCCGGCCGTGAGCAGGCTATGCAGCCCGAAGCGCAACGGGTCAATGCCCGTCGCCAGCTTGACCCGCCAGCGAGGATGTTTCTTGAGAAAGATGACGGCGGTGCGGGCCTTCGCTTGCGCCTGGCGCACCATGCGGGGCACGTCCTGCGACTTCCAGTGCGGCTTGAGGTGATAGACGATGGCCCGATTGTTGTTTTTCTTGCGGAGCCCCAGGGCTTTCAGCCGCATGCCCAGCTCGAGGTCTTCCCAGCCGTACTCCTTGAACGCCTCGTCGAACAGCCCGGCGTCGAGCAGCGCCTGGCGGGAAACCGATACGTTGCTGGTCCAGAAAAACGAGGTCGAGATGTCGGCCATGGTGAACTTGGGCCGGGTCTGCTGGGTGACGTCCTCGGTATGGTTCACCCAGCCCCGAATGACGTGGCGAGGGTACTTCTCGTGCCACTCCACGTGCTCTTTCAAGAGGTCGGGATGGGCGACGGTGTCGTCGTCCATGAACAGGATGACGTCGCCGGACGCCTTGCGAATGCCGTGATTGCGACCCTTGGCGAGGCCGCTGTTGTCCTGATACGCGTAGGTGAACTTGCAGGGGGGCTGCAGCGCCTCGACGGCCGCCCGCGTGCCATCCGAGGAGCCATCGTCGATCAGCACCACCTCATAGTCGTCGACCGGCAGGGTCTGGTGGAACAGGGCGTCCAACGCCTTGAGCAGCATGCCCTTACGATTGAAGGTACACATCTGGACGCTGAGCTTCACGACTTGCCCGACTTGTGGGCCTCTTTCTCCAGGGCCCGATAATAGAAGTACTTGAAGAGCTTGTGTTCCAGCTTGGCTCGCCCCTGGGGGCTGCCGTTGCCGCTTTCCCACTGCCGCATGCACGATCGATACATGCTCTCGCTATACCAGATGCGGCTCCACGATGCCACTAGCGGATTGAGCCCGGTGGCCAGGGCAACCTTCCAGTGCGGGTGCTTGTAGTAGTAGGCCATGGCGCTGCGGGCCATCTCCTCGGCCCGTTGCTCGACTTCGCCGATCTGGTCGGGACGTAGCGGCGGCTTGTAGTGGAACACTACGGCCCGATTGTTGAAGTGCGCCTTGTACCCTTCCAGACGCAACCGCCAGCCCATCTCGTTGTCTTCGAAGCCATATTCCCTGAACGACTCGTCGAACCCGCCGGCCTGGATGATGCTGTACTTGCTGCTGGACGCGTTGCACGTGCAGAACATCGCTGTCGAATAGTCGAGAAACCCGACGTTGTTGCGATCCGGCAGGGCGTACTCCTGGATAATCTTGATGGGGCCTCGCACGATGCCCTTGCGATAGCGGGTGTGCCAGCGAATGTGCTCTTCGATCAAGGTGGGCGGCGCCAGGATGTCGTCGTCGACGAACAAGATGAGGTCCGATTTGGCGTGGGCTACCCCGACGTTGCGGGCCGCGGCTCGCCCTCGATTCTCCTGGTGGACGTAGCACAGGTCGGTGCGCAGGTCGAGGCTCTTGATGACCTCGACGGTGTCGTCGGTCGAGCCGTCGTCGACCACCACGATCTCATAGTGGGTGTTCGGATAGTATTGGTTGTCGAGCGTCTTGAGCGCCCCGCCCAGCAACTCGGCCCGATTGTAGGTGCAGATGACGACACTGATGTCGGGCACCTTGGGAGGGGGAGGCTTGACGAGCTCCGCCTCGGGGTCCTGCAGGCGTTTCCAGGTGGGGAGGCGATTGGTCCAGCCCCGG
>DASYBA010000409.1:0-13512 GCA_036501005.1 Candidatus Xenobia bacterium
CCGCCGCTCTCCGCCGCGCTTGCGAGGAGATCAACCGGAGGCGAGTGCACCAGGGGAAACGCCTCCTGGTCTTCGAGGTGATCGACCCACCGGCGCGGAAGGGCTGATCGCGGCTATCTCGCGGCCGAGGTCCCAGTCAGAAGCGATGTGGCGAGAGCCAAGAAAAAGAGCACAAGAAAGCTATTGATGACAACAGGTCTTTTTTCTCGCCAATACGCTCAGAGTGTTTCATCGGTCGACCTCCAGAAACTCAATAGCATGGCTTTCCGCACGCTGCCCAGGTGGTCGTTGATCACCTGATAGGTGGTCGACACGCCGGAGACAGTCCGCTCGAACATCAGCACTCTCCACCCACCACATAGTAGCGTGTTGCCGGCCGCATCCGTCCTTGTCATCATCCGCCGAGGGCATCATACCATTATTACGACAGTATGACAACGTTCGCCGCGGGTGGGTCGTACCCAGAGCGGCCCGCCGGAAGCCGAACCCACCCTCATCAATTAAAACCGAAATGGCGGTTTTATTCGGCCTCTAAAACCGTCATGTCGGTTTTACGAGCAGAAACATTCTCTCCATTCGTGATCGTTTTCCGTCGGAATACTTCTCTGGGGCGTTATCGCAGCTACGTCATCGGACTCACCCTGGACTTATGGTCGGCCCAGGTTTTTTATATTCAAATACGATAACCACGGTGGAAGCTGTGAGGCATACTACCATGGATGCAACGAGAGAGATCTGGCTCATCGTAAAAACCTATGAAATGTCCCATGGGACTGATAAAGCACGGGTACACACTGCAGGCACCGGCGCAACCGAGCTCTATGCCGTTGGCATAGTAGCGATTTGCGTGCCGTCAGGCGCGAATTCCTGCAGGTTCATACGGTCCCAGACGAATTTGCTCGTCCCGCTGGCAGTCGCGCCGACTGACCCACCTCAGCATTGGAGGCGTTTGGCTGGGCATGCCCGCCAGAGCCCTGCGCTAGGTCTGGCTCTTGGTCGGGCGTTGCAAATCGCCTTCCATCTGTTGCGGCACGAAATACAAGCGAGCGGCGCCATTGCTACCCCCGGGGATGGTCGTCAGCAGTTCGAAGCTGCCCCCGCTGGGATCCATCTTCAAGAACCGCCACGCCTCGTAGCTCATGATGGGCCCGGGAAATTCGTAGGGGCGCCCATCGACCGCCAGCACGAAGCGGCTCAACCCGCCCGCCGCATCCAGCATCATCGACAACGGCGCCGGTTGGGGATGCACGTGCACGTTCAATCGATACACCACCCCAAAGTTGCCGTCGTTGTAGACGTCATTGCCGGTGGTGGCGTCCCGCCCCGTCTCATACTCGCCCGGGCTGACTCGCGACCAGCGCCCGGCCGGGGGCGAACCCACGTCAATCCACGACAACACCGGCTGGTCGTAGTTGACCTCGCCCTGGCGCTCGCCGTGCGGGAACGTTCCCCGCCGGAAGGGTGGGCCCATGGGCTGCACCGGCGCAGCCACCGGGTCGTCGGGCAGCGTCGACCCACTGGCGATCGTCACCGCCAGCGGCACGCTTGTCTCGCCGTCGACCATGGCCGTCGCGGTAGCCTTTTCCGGCACCGCAATGGGCAACCAGCGGGTCTGCCCCGGCGCCAGCGTGAAGCTGGGCTCACTGTCCTGCCGCGCCCCCAGCCACAATTGAAAGACCCGCGCTCCCGCCACGGTGGGATCGGCTTCCGCCACAAAGGGGATGCCTTGCGGCCCGGCGTGGATGACCACTTGTCCCGAGACCGTCCCCGAGTTGGTGAGGGCAATGCCGATTTGCAGCGGCACCTCGGCTTTGTTGGTGTGGTGCAGGAAGACGCGGAAGCTACCCGTCACCTGATCTCGATACAACGCCACCGGGGCCGGGTCGGTGATGGCTTCCGGTCCGTTGCTCAACACCAGCGTGGGTCCGGCCGGGAACAAGGCGGGGTGCGGCAGTTCCAGGCCGCGGCCGTTGCTGCAGTAGAACAACTCTCCGGCCTGGGTCGGTACCCACGCCAGAAGGGCACACAACCCCGCCAACCACAGCCTGCGGTGCATCAATTTCACAGGTTCTTAATGACCCACCCGAGTCCTGTCGGCTTCACCAGCTCCCGTGGAAGCCTTTGCAGTGCACTTCCCAGTAGCTGGCCGTCGGCACGCCATCCTGCCAGTAATCCCTCTCGACCTCGTCGCCCACGGCGTCGAACGCGGTCAGCAGCCTCCGCCGAATATCCGGGCGGGCCGACAGCGGCTCCCGGTCAAGGTAGATCGCATCCTCGCCGCGTAGCGCCTCCGGCCGCTCCCACCGCCGCCATTCCTGCCCCTGCAGGTTGCCCGGCATGGTGTGGACGTAGCCTCGCTGATAAAACGACAACACCGCGGACAGCGCATAGCTGTCGCTTACTACGAACGTGCCGGGGGGCGCCACCAGGTCCTGCGCCAGCAACGGATAGCTGTACAGCTCCGTCACGCCGTTGCCGCGAAAGCCGGGCGGATGGCCCAGGGTAGCGAGGAACAGGGTCACTCTGGGAAAGAACGGCCCTGCGTACACCAGGCTGGTGATGAAAAGCCCCGGAATCAATACGCCAGAGGCCACGGCCCACCGCCGCCTGCGGCCCAGCTTCCACCAGACCCCCTGGGGCGTTTCGAAAGCCCACAGAGAGATCGATACGAAGGCGGCCAGCCAGCCGCCCACCGTCCAATACAACTCGACCTGGCCCACGCACGCGCACAGGGAGAAGAATCCGATAGTGCCGGCGGCCATGCAGCCCAGGAACAGGGGTGAGCCCCGCCGGCGCAGGCTCGCCACGACTGCCACGATGCCGACCCCCAGGAGGACGGGCGAGATGCTGGCGGCCTGCAGCATGGCGAAGTGCCAGATGCCGCTATATTTGACGTCCGGCACCAGGTGGCGGAGGAACAACTGGTAGCGAAAGTCCTCCCAGTCGTGACTGGCGTTCCACCAGACGTACGGCAGGAACACCAGGGCCGACGTGCCCAGCGAGGCCCAGGCCCGCACGTTTCGCAGCAGAGGCCGGTGGACCGGGGACAAGAGCGCGAACAAAAGGAGCGAGGGCAAAAACAGCAGCGCCATGAGCTTGCCCAGGGCCGCACACCCCAGCATGGCGCCCGCCAGGATCCAGTCGCGCCAACGGCGATGCTGCAGGACCAGCGCCCGGTGATAAAGCCACAGCGCCAGCGTCCAGAACAGGAGAAATGGGGAATTGGGCGTGATGAAGCCGCCTTCGACCACCAGCGTCGGGGTGGCCAGGCACAGGAAACCGGTCGCCGCGGCGGCCTCCCACCCGCCGCCGCAGTCCAGCGCCAGCCGCGCCAGGATGAGGGGAATCAAGGCCAGGGAGACGATGGCCCCCAGGCGAGTGGTCAGTTCGCTGGTGCCGAGAAGCGACGTCGTGAGCCGGATGACCCACGCGACCATGGGGGGATGATCGTAATAGCCCCACGCCAGGTGCCGCGACCAAAGCCAGTAGTACCCTTCGTCGCCCGATAACGGTACCCGCGCCGCCATGCAGCACCGGGTGACGGCGCTGGCCAGCAAGAGCCACACAAAGATGCGCCAGGCTCGCTGACCGGCGGCGGGAATGGGCGCCGGACGGAGCGTTGACACCGAGGGCTCGACCGCCGCAGAGGGCCTGGCCTGCAGTTCAAGATTCAAGGCGAGGGGCTTCGAACATCCCCGGCGAAACCCTGTTCACGCCGCAGGCTCCCTCACCACCACGTGGAAGTCGGCATGCCCATGTGCGTGTTCTGCGACATCGTGGCGGGCCGCAAAGCTGCCGACATCATCCTGGACGAGCCTGAGGCGGTGGCTTTTCTCGACCACCGCCCGCTCTTTCCCGGCCACGTCCTGGTCGTGCCCCGACCCCACCATGAGACGTTGGCCGATCTGCCCGTTCCGCTCATTCCCGGCCTCTTTACCGCCGTGCAGAGAATGACTCGGGCGGTGGAGAAAGCGCTCTCGGCAGACGGCTCTTTCGTGGCCCAGAACAATCGGGTCAGCCAGAGCGTCCCCCACCTGCACGTGCACGTCGTGCCCCGCAAGAAGAAGGACGGCTTGAAGGGTTTCTTCTGGCCTCGCATCGGGTACGCCTCGGATGCGCACCGAGTCGAAACTGCCGAGCGGCTCCGCCAGGCCTTGCGAGAAGGAGACTGAACCCATGCACCGAGCCCATCCCTGGCACGGGGTATCCTGGCGCACCGACGACGACAACGCCGTGCTGGCCTATGTCGAAATCGTGCCCACCGACTCCGTCAAATATGAACTCGACAAGGCTAGCGGCATCTTGCGGGTCGACCGTCCGCAGAAATATTCCAGCCTGTGCCCGGCCCTCTACGGCCTGGTGCCGCAGACGTACTGCGGCAGCATCGTCGGCGAGCACACCAGCCGCCGCATCGGTCGAGCCGTCGAGGGCGACAAGGACCCTCTCGACATCTGCATTCTCACCGAACGTGCCATCTCGCATGGCGACATTCTGGTGTCGTGCGTGCCGCTCGGCGGCCTGCGCATCATCGACGGCGACCACGCCGACGACAAGATCGTGGCGGTGCTGGTCGGCGATGCGGCCTATGGCGGATATACCGACATCGCCGAAGTGCCGACCGCCGTCATCGGTCGTCTCGAGCACTATTTTCTCACCTACAAGGAATTCCCGGCGCACTCCCCTCGTGAGGTCAAGCTGCACGGCATCTACGGCGCCGGTGAGGCCCGCCAGATCATCGACCTGGCCGCCCAGGATTACGCTAACCTGTAGCCAGCCCCATCTTGATGGCGTACTTGACCAGGTCGACCCGGTTGTGCAGGTCGAGCTTGTCCATGATGTTCGATCGATGGCTCTGCACGGTCTTGATGCTGAGACTCAGCTCGTCGGCGATCTCCTGGTTGGTGGAGCCGGCGCAGATGCCCTTCAGCACGTCCTGTTCGCGGGCCGTGAGATGCTTGCCCTTCTCCCGCGGATCGTCGTCTCGCCGCAGGAAGCAACTGACCAGTCGTGACGCCATGGCCGGGGTCAGGTAGACGTGCCCCGCGACCACTGCACGAATGGCGTTCACCAGTTCGTCGGACGCATTCTGCTTGAGCAGATAACCTTGCGCCCCGGCCTCGAGCGCTCGGATAAGATGTTCCTCGCTATCCAACTGGCTGAGAATGAGCACCCGCACCATGGGGGCGTGCCGTCCGATACGTGCGCAGGCCTCGATGCCGTCGACCTCCGGCAGTTGGATGTCCGTCACCAGGATGTCCGGTTTCAAATCGGAAGCCTGCCGAACCGCCTCCAGCCCGTTGCCAGCCTGGCCCACGACCTCCATGTCGGATTCGGCTTCGAGCAGCAGCTTGACCCCGTCTCGCAGGATAGCGTGGACGTCGGCAATCACCACACGAATCATGGACTTCAGCGCCCGCGGAACTGGGGGCGTCTCTTTTCGATAAAGGCGGTGGTGCCTTCGCGCTTGTCCTCCGATTCGAACAGCACCCCTTGCGCCAGGGCTTCCGCCACCAGCCCGGAGTCCAGATCGGTGCGGGCCGAGAGCGCCAGAAGAGACTTGGCCATGCGCAGGGCCAGCGGCCCCTTCGACAACATCTGATCGGCGATGCCCCGCACTTCGGCCATGAGCTTGTCGGGGGGTACGACGTGCGTCACCAGGCCGATGCGCAGCGCGGTGGGCGCGTCCAGAATCTGGCCGGTGAGAATCAGCTCCCGGGCCCATCCCCAGCCCACCAGACGAGGCAGGCGCTGCGTGCCGCCCGCCCCGGGAATGATGCCCAGGCCCACTTCGGGGAAGCCCAGGCGGGCGCTCTCGGAAGCGACGCGCACGTCGCAGGCCAAGGCCAGCTCGCACCCTCCCCCCAGCGCGAACCCGTTGATGGCGGCAATGACGGGCTTGTCCAGCTTCTCGATGACGGTGAAGAGGCGCTGGGCCGGGCTGGCGACGGCCTGCATGGCCTTGCGCTCCCGCAGGTCCTTGATGTCGGCGCCCGACACGAAAGCCTTGTCGCCGCCGCCCGTGATGCACAGGACGCCGACGTCGGGATTGTCCTGCAGGGCTTCCAGCGCATCGCGAAGCCCCGCGAGGGTCTCCTTGTCCAGCGCGTTGCGGGCTTCCGGACGGTCGATGCAGATCGTCCCCAGCCGCTCTTCAATCGTGACTTTGACCATGGATTAGTACCTCCTGAACGCGAACAGGCGTGGGCTGTTCTGCCCACGCCTGGCACTTCCTTGGAGGGGTCTACTTCAGCGCGTCAGAGGCTTTGTGCAGCCACTGGGAGGCGCCTTCGGCAGCCCGGCTGCCCAGCGACTTCGCATCGGCCACCGCGGCCTGGCCCAGACCCTCGGCTACGACGACGGTGGCAGCGCCCACCAGCAGAGCCTTGTCGGCGCCTTCCTTGATGTCGGCTCCGACGGCTTTGCGAAAGTCGTTGGCGGTGCTGGCCGCGGACTTGCCGGCGGCCAGCGCGGCGGCGGCGAGGCGCTTGCCATCTTGAATGCCCTTGTCGGCGAGTTGCTCGCCCTTCTGCACGCCGTCGTGGATGGCAGCGCCGGCGCGGTCAATGCCTTTCTCAAGGCGGGCGCTGGTGCCCGGGAAGGTCTTCTTCAAGAGATCGATGGTCTGGCTCATGTTCAATGCACTCCTTTATATGTCTTGTGGAGGCATGGTACGTGACCGATGTGTTACCGATATGACCGGATTGTAAACGGGGTGTTAGCGGGTGGGTGTCTCGACCGGTAGCCCCTGCTTCTTCCAGGCCTGGAATCCGCCCGCCATCACCGTGACGCCGCTGTAGCCCATCTTGGCCAGCGATTCCGCGGCCAGGGTAGAGCGGCTGCCGGCCCCACAGAAGAGCACGATGTCGGCCTTCTCGTCCGGTACCTTGCCTTCAATGAGGTTCTCGAGCACCCCCCGAGGCATGTTGATGGCCTTCGGAATAGTGCCCTTTCGCCACTCGCCCACCTCCCGCACGTCGATGAGCACGACGCGGGCCAGCCGTGGCGAAATCTGTTCGATGCTCTGGGCTCGAACGGTCTTGCCCGCCGCCGCCACCAGCTTGCGAAAGCCGCCGTCGTGGGGGTGACGTAGCCACTCCTGGTAGCCGCCTACCATGCAGTACACGTGCTGGTAGCCCATGCGTTGTAGCGAATCGGCGGCGAGCACGGAGCGATACCCTCCCCCACAGTAGAGCACCATGGGCGTGCTGGGGTCGGCCCACCGTTCGATATTCTGCTCCAGCGTGCCCCGGCTGATGTGGATGGCCGGGGCGACGTGCCCCTTCAGCCACTCGGCCGGCTCCCGGATGTCGATCATGAGAAACTGGTCGCCGTCGTGGATCTTTTGTCGGATTTCCGCGACGGTCAGTTCCTTGATGGAGGGGCGGATGCCGTTGGCCAGCGCCATGAAGCGGTTCTGCGCCATGTCAGACGCGCCCTCGCAGGTGCGCCGGGCCGCCATTCACGCGGCGGCCGCCCAGCCCGCCGTCGTCATCAGGGTGCGTCGTGGGCCACGCGGAATCCGATATTGTTGCCGAAGGCGCTGGGAAACGCGGGAGAACGGTGTACGGTGGTCAGGGCATCGGGAAGCTGGTTGGACCACGAGCCCCCTCGCAGCACTCGGTAGTCGTCGTGCCCGTTCGGATCCTCCCGGCCGTCGTCGGCCACGTACGGATAAGCACGGTACTTGGAAGAAACCCACTGCCACACTTCGCCGGCCATGTCCAGGCAGCCGGCCGGGGAGGCACCGGCCGGAAAGCTGCCCACCGCTACCGGCCCGCTCGCCCGGGTGTCGACGCTGCTCTCGCAACGATTGGCCTCCCAGCCGTTGCCCCAAGGATAGAGACGGCCGTCGGTGCCCCGGGCGGCTCGCTCCCACTCCGCTTCCGTCGGCAGACGAAGACCGGCCCACTTGCAGTAGGCCAGCGCATCATTCCACGACACGTTGACGACGGGGGCCTTGTCGCCCGACCGTTGCGCCGCCTCTTCCCAATTGCCCGCGACCGCCTGACCGGTGGCCTTGACGTAGCGCCGGAACTGCTCGTTGGTGACGGGCACCTTGCCGATATAGTAGGCCGGCAGCGTCACCTTGCCCCCCTGCGCCGTATCGGATCCGCTGGTGGTGGTGCCCATGGTGAAAGACCCCGCGTCGACCCGCAGCAGGACAGAGCCGTCTTGTGGGTTGGTGACCTCCGCGCCTCCGGTGGGAAATTCCGCCGCCGACGTCATGGCGACAGGCGTCATTTCGGGTATGGGGGTCTCCGCGATCGACGGGGTGTCTTCCACGGCGGGCGTGTACTGGGTCTGCGGCGTGCCAAAGGACATGCCCGAGGGCGGCGCACCCAGCGCGACCTGGGCTTGTTCGAAGGCAGCCCGGGTGGCCTGATCGGGATTGGTCACTCGCTCCTCTCGGAACAGGACCCGGTCCGGCAGGTTGTTCGAGCCCAGGTGCACCAGCCCGAGAAAAGGCAGGTCACTGCCATGGATGTTCAGCCGGTCCTCGCAGTAGGACCTCTCGAAAGCGTCTTCGAAGTGCGCCCCCTGCACCTCCAGGCGTTCGGCGGGGTAGCCGGCCTCGTTGCGGAAGTGGATGGCATCAGAGATGATGGCCTTGGCGGTGGTCTCCATGCTGTGTTTGGACACGACCAGCAGGCTGTAGCGGCTGCGGTCCTGCGCGGGGGCGGCCAGGCAGCCGAGGGTGGCGAGGGCGAGGGTCCAGATCAAAGGGCGTTTTTTCATCTCGGAAGGATTCATTCTCGAGAATTGGAGCCCTTCGAGAAGTACAAAGCCAGCGTCGTGGCGGCCACCGCGGCGGTCAGGGCTCGCAGCATGCGGGGGCCCAGGGTGCAGCATTGCACGCCGGCGGCCACGGCGGCGGCGACCTCGGCGTCGCTGAAGCCGTCTTCCGGCCCTACGAACAGGGCCGAGGCCGGCAAGACCTGGCTGGCTTCGGGGAGGTCTGGCGCCCGCTCCTGGAACAGCACCCCGCCCTGCGCCTCATCCAGGGCCTGGGCCAGGCGCATGCCAGGGGCGACGACGACCGGCCGTGAACGCCCGCAGACCGCCGCACCATCCCACGCCGTCTGCTGCCAGCGGGGCTGGCTCTTGAAGGGCAGCCGTCGTATCGAACGCTCCGTCTCCATGGGCACCAGCCGGGTCAAGCCCAATTCCGTGACGTGCTGGATCAGATAGGTCATCTGCTCGCCCTTCAGCGCCCCGACGTAGAGCGTCACTGGCACCGTCGGATTCGCCTCCGCGGGCCGCCGCTCCACCACCTCGACCTGCTGCAGGCCGACGATGCGAAGGCGGTACACGTCGTCGTCGCCGCAGACAAACGAGAGTTCGTCGCCCGTCCCCAAGCCCCGTGAGGAAAGGTAATGCCAGAGCGCGACCGGGACCGTTCCAGACAGGGTCTCAGTCGGACCCCAGACCAGGGGCGGGCGGGCCTTCATGGTGACCATCATACGGGGGGCGTGTGAACATCGGTCTGGCCGGATGTTGTGGTTCCGTAAAAACCAGAGCGGTAGAGGCGCGTCTCCCCCGGCGCAGAAGCCATCTGGGCAGTGAAGGAACTAAGCGTCGGTGCCGTGCTGCAGGACCGCTACGAGGTCACCGCCTCGATACGGGCCGGCGGCATGGGGGCCGTATATCGAGCCATCGACCGGCGGTTCACGAATCGCGAGGTGGCGCTCAAGCGCATGCTCGATCCGGAGGGTCGAGGCGTCGATTTCGATACGCTTCATCGCCGTTTTGTCGAAGAGGCCAACGTGCTCACCGGCCTCCATCACCCGGGCATTCCCCAGGTCTACGACTGCTTTTCCGAAGAAGACAGCCACTATATCGCCATGGAGTTCATCCATGGCGATAGCCTGGACGTCTTACTGGAAGAGTACATCCAGTTCACCAACGAACCCATGCCGCCGGGTGAGGCGGTCTACTACGCCCTGCAGGTCGCCGACATCCTGACCTATCTCCACACCCGGGAGCCCAAGGCCATTCTGCACCGGGACGTCAAGCCGGCCAACATCGTGCGCAACCGCGACACGCGCAAGGCGGTGCTGGTGGACTTCGGACTGGCTCGGGGCGGCAGCACGGGCGTCACTCTGGCGACGGCGGTCGGCACCCTGGGGTACGCGGCCTACGAGCAGGTCGTCGGCAAGCCGGACCCGCGATCCGATATCTATGCCCTGGGCGCCACGCTGTGGCACCTGCTCACTGGGAAAGTGCCGCCGCCCTTCGAAATTCCTCCGCTGGCCGAGGCCATCCCAGATAGCGACAAAGAGCTGGCCCGCATCGTCGACTGGGCCACTCGAGCCGATATCGGGGCTCGTCCACAGAGTGCGCAGGCTTATGCGGATGCGCTGCGTGAACTCAAGGTCCGCCTGGATCGGACCAAGCGACCGGGCAAGGCGAGCACCGACGAGCCGCCCCCACCGCTGGGCGCCCTGCCGGAGACGGATAGCGTCGTGTCGCTGGTGGATGACGTCACGATCGTCGAGCCGGCCCGGGTGCCGATCTTGCACATCCTGGCAGGCGTGCTGGGCATCCTCCTGGCCATGGGGGTGGTGGCCATCATGCTCCAGTTCCTGAGAATGCACCCGGCGGCTACTTCTTCAGCGTCAGCCACACCACCAGGTCTGGCCCCTCGGGCGCCACCGTGAGCCAGGCCCGATGGATGGTCTTGAAGGCCTCGATGGTGACCACCGCGGGGGTCGGATTGAGGGCGCCTTCGAGGGCGATGCCGAAGCGTGTCGGATCGAGGTAACCGATCAGCACGGGCACCGTGCCGGGGGTGAGCCGAGCTTCGCTCAGCCGGTCTCCCAAAGACGGCGACGAGGGCTTGGCCTGGTCCAGCAGGGTTCGCACCGGGACGAGGGCCGGGCCGCTGCCGGCCACCACCAGGTCCTTTCGCCAGCCCACGTCGATCCAGCCCCCGAAGTCCGTCACCGTAGGGTCGTGATTGACCTCCTCGGTGGAGATGGATTCGGCCGTGGCGTAGCCCTGCACGGCCGCCTGCCCGACCTTCGCATCGACCAGCGTGGCGAGGAGCATGGTCGGCTGGCGCACAAACACCTCCCAAAAACCCAGGTCGGGCCGCTCGGCATTGAGGCCTTCGGCCGCGTCGAAGGACGGCGCATTGGCCGGCAGGCCGGCCGCCCGGTGCGCTTCGCCCTGGCAGAAGAGGTGGTAGCTGGTGCCGTCGTCGCTGCGTTGGTATTGGTACGTGCCGCCCGCCGGGCAGACCGGGAGCTTGACCAGATAGCGGGGGATTAGCTCGGTGAGCTCCCGAGGATACGATTGGTGGTCGACCTTGAACAGCTCGATGCTGGCGGCCACGGCCTTCAGGTTGGCACAACAGTCGTTGAATTGACTCTCCACATCGAGGTGGGCGGTGGGGAACAGGGTCGAGACCACGGCGATGTCCGATCCGACGCCCTTCATGAAGTTGTCGGTGTGCGCCGGTGGCGGGAACTCCTGGGCCGGAGTCGTGGTGACGTCGGAAGAGGCTTCGGCAGACGGTGTATTGACCGGCTCCATGGTCTCGGCCGCTGAGCCGGTCGGGGTGGGGCTCGGGCTGGGGCTGGGCGACGGTGCCGCCAGTCGATAGCCACTGCCGTTCCAGGCTTGGTAGAGATTGTAGGTCAACGTCGTGGTGCCCAGCGCCATGGCCATGGTATCGTTGGGAAACCAGGCCGCCAGACCCGGGGTAGCCGGCGGGGCCGCTTCGTGCAGGGCAGCCCACAGGGGTTCCTTGGACCCTTCCAGGGGCACGGCCACCGCGTGCAAGGTGAACGAGCCATCCGCTTCGGTCAGCCCCTCCACCGTCAAGGATTTGAGGCCGGCGGCAAAGCGCTTGACGCGATCCGACGACAACGGGCTCTCCGCAGAATCGGCGTCGCCGCCCAGCAGGCGGATCAAGGCCGCCGTCGCGTACGGGCCGTCGACCCACAGGGTCAGGGCGGCGTGCGGGGTGAGGTCGGGGGACGACCAGCGGGGCGCGGACAGAAAGCTGGGGAATTTGCCGAACCACACGTCGATGGCGTTGCCCAGGGTCGCCCGATCCGAGGCGATCACGAGATGATCGGGGAGCAGGCAGTAGCACGGCCACGAGGCACTGCCCGGCACCTCCAGGGCCACCGCCCCGTAGGCCACTTCTTGCCAGGCCCCGGCCTCCGGCACGCGCAGCTTCTGTTCGATAAAGGTCTTGACCCCGGCCGTATCGGTTACGGCCAGGCCCACCAGCCAGTTGCTCTTGTTGTCGGTGCCGGCCGCGACGACGCCTTGCGTGCCGACCCATGGCAGCACCGCGGCGGCGTCGGTCAGGAGGGGAGCGAGCCTGGCCCGTTCGGCCGGCCAGTCGAGGGTGGCGTCGGCCACCAACCCCAGGGCCCAGGACAAGCTACTGGAGTTGCCCATTTCGAGGGGGTTGAACTCAGCATACATGGCCACGGTCGAAGGTGCGAACGTGCGGCCCAGGGCAGACGGGGGCTGCAGGGGCGGCGGTGGCTTGTAGTAGTTTTTGAAGAGCCACCCGCCGGCCGCGGCGATGATGAGGATGAAAAAGACAAAGGCGCCCACGGCAGACCCCTGGCGCGGCGCCCTCTCCCCCGGGGTGGGGGCGCCCAGGGGGGAACCGCACTGCGAACAGAACCGTTCACTCAGTTCGGCCTGGTTTCCACAGCGAGGGCACGGAATGGTGGCCACAGTCCCGCCCGATTCTTTTGGGCTGGTTGAATTCCTTTTCAAGGAAAGGACGGCCACGACTGGAACTCCCTCCTGCATGCAGCGATGGTTGTGGGGTTTTCTTCTTTTGGGGCTGGCAGGGCGGGCGCAGGCCGCCGACGTCACGGCCTTCGGCGCGGTGGGCGACGGCCGGACAGTCAATACGGCCCCGCTGCAACGGGCCATTGACGCCGTGGCGGCGGGCGGCGGAGGCACGGTCGACGTTCCGGCCGGGGTGTTCGTGTCTGGCACGTTGTCTTTGAAGAGCCATGTCATGCTCCGCCTCGACGCCGGCGCCGTGTTGAAGGGCAGCGACGACCTGGCGGACTACCAAAGAAACGGCTCGCGGCTGGGTCTGCTCTTCACTCAGGGGGCGACCGACACCGGGATCGAAGGGCCCGGCACGCTGGACGGCAACGGCGACCACTTCATGGATCTGGCCCACGCCAAGCACATGAGCCCTTCCGATACGCAGTGGACGCGACAGAAAGATCGATTCAGACAGGTCACCGAGGGTCTCGGCGATGGGCCGGTCGTGCCCCTGGATCGCCCGTTCCAGATGATCATCTTTTCCGACTGTAAAGGCGTCACGGTACGTAACGTGCGGATCGTGAATTCGCCGTTCTGGACCGTGCACTTTGCCGACTGTGACGGGGTGATGGTGCGGGGTGCGCGCGCATCTGGAACAACCTGATGGTCGGCAACAATGATGGGGTGGATTGCACCGACTGCCAGAATGTCGCCATATCGGATTGCGACATTCGCACCGGCGACGACGCTCTGGTGTTCACC